>QNBK01000024.1 GCA_003644105.1 Spirochaetota bacterium
TCCAGTTCTTCGACTTCATCCAGATCTTCGACTTCATCCAGATCTTCGACTTCGTCCAGTTCTTCGACTTCGTCCAGTTCTTCGACTTCATCCAGTTCTTCGACTTCATCCAGATCTTCGACTTCATCCAGATCTTCGACTTCATCCAGTTCTTCGACTTCGTCAAGGCTGATATTCAGTTTTTTACCGGGTGTCGGCGGCACGGCAAAAACAGGAGCCTGAATATTCAAACCGGCAAGAGCCTCCGGTGGAACAACAAACTTTGCCTCAGCAACAGCTCGGGTTATCATATCTTCAAGCTGTTTCATGTCTATTGGCGGTGAGGCAGTCAAATCTGTTGCCGCATCCCCGGCTCCCGGAGTTTTCTGCTCAGATTCATTCTCACCCAGTATTTCTATAATCCTGGTCCAACCCTCATCAATCAGCTTGTCTGCATCTTCAAGCTTCTTTCCACGTAATGTGCCAAGACCGGTTCTTAGCTCATTTTTAACTTCATCACGCCGGGATTCTAGGTCAATTAAACGAAGTTTTCTATCCTCATGATGCTCCAGCCAATCCCTGAGCAAACTCACCTGCAGCTTTTTGATTCTACTGCGAAGAACTTCTGTTTTATCTGTGCGTATATTTTGAAGCAGAAAAACCAGTAATGCCGTTGAAATGAACACGGTTAGCAGAATTAAAACCTGAAGAGTGACTGTAAAGCTGAAAAGTCGCCCTGGTACCAGTTTCCCGAGATATGTACCATCTGATGCAAGCTCGCTTACAAGCCAGTATTTTTCTCCGCGATCTTCAGAAAGAACGGCAAACTTTGCCGGGGGACTCTCTTCAGGCCACAATAATTCAATGCTGTCGGTAACGGAGAGTACCTGCTCTTGCCTGATGTCAACAATCAAACCCCTGCTTTCAACGATATAAACCCTGCCGCCGCCAGAAGAAAGACCTTCACTTGTAAGAAGTTCGGAAAGTTCTTCAGTTCCTGTGTAAACAAGCATCCAGCCTCTTGTTACAAAGCCCGAATCCTGAACCGGTAGCTTGTATATCAGCCACTGACTGTCACCATCAAATATTATTGAATTTTCGGAATCCGGCTGTGCAGGAATTAATTCAAAACTGTCAGCTACCTGTTCCCAATTTTTATAAAGTCTTCTTCCGTCCTCACCTGTCTGCTCGTTCCCGATATCACCTGCAAAAGTGGAATATTGTATCCTTCCATCATTGTCAACAACCCGTATACCTCTATACCCCATCAAGCGGTCTTCTAGAGAAGCAGAAACATCTGAGCGGTATTTAATTTCACTTTCCCGTTGAACAAGAGAAAAAACTGATTGATAGTTCCGATCTCTGGCTAATGCATCAAAACGGGAGTAGCAGCTATCAGACCAGGAGGAATAAACCTCTGAAATTTCTTTTAACCTGGAAAGCTGATCGGACTTTACTCTTGCACTGAAAAAGTCGGTTTCCAGCACATTGAACAAGCCGGTATAGGCAATTGCAGTAAAACCACCTGTAACAAGAAGAGCAATGAGAATATTGAGTGCAATTTTTTGTGATGTTCTCATCTGTTCCGGGGGATCTCCTCCCTGACTCCGCTGATACACTTTTTCATTTATGTTATATAAAGAAAAAGGGAGCCGCAGCGGTATTTACCCTGCGTACTCCCCTCTATAATCGGTTGTTATTAACCTCAACCTGAATAATCAGTAAAGCAATACCGGAACTTACTCTGAAGCCTTCTCTGCTTCCGGCTTATCAACGGCCGGATTCTCAGCTTTCACTTCTTCAGCTTTCACTTCTTCAGCTTTTTCATCTGATTCAACCACAGAATCTTCTGAGGCTGGTGCTTCAATCTCTATCTTTTTTTCAGCTGCTGGTTTTTTAACTGCTGGTTTTTTAGCTGTTTTCTTTTTCGCTGCTGGTTTCTTTTTCTCTATATTTTTATTTTCATCCGAAAGAAATTCAAGAATAACCATATCAGCCGCGTCTCCGGATCTTTTACCAAGTTTAAGAATACGTGTATATCCTCCAGGTCTCTCAGTAAACCGGGGTCCAACCTCTGTAAAGAGTTTATTGACCATGTCCTTCTCGTAAACCGTTTTGGCAACAATTCTACGATTATGAACTGAATCAACTTTTGCACGAGTAACCAATTTCTCAGCTGTTCTACGGATCTCTTTGGCCTTGGCCTGAGTTGTCTCTATTCTCTCATACTTGATGAGAGAAGTTACCATATTCCGGTGAAGAGCCTTACGATGGCTGGCTTTACGCCCCAGCCGATTGAATCCTTTTCTGTTATGCATCTTATCCTAATCCTCATCTACGGAAACAGACTCTTCGGCAACTGTAAAATCACCGGTTACTTCTGCACCGTCGGTACTCGGACCCGGTTTCCCGAGTTTGATGGAATTCTTGAGTACACTGTAATCCGTCATTCCCAGGCTGAGGTTCCACTCTTTAAGCTTTTCCTTGATTTCCTGGAGCGACTTTTTCCCGAAATTTCTAGTTTTTGCAATATCGTCTTCTGTACGTCTGGTAAGATCGCCTATAGTCTTGATATTGGCATTCTTAAGACAGTTGCTGGAACGGACCGAAAGTTCAAGCTCTTCCACCGGTGTTTCCAACAGAGCACGGATTCTCTCTTCTTCCTCATCAACATCGTCATCGCCGACAACATCGTCTTCGTCAAAGTTGATAAAGATAGTAAAATGATCCTTGGCTACCTTCGCAGCTTCAGCCAAGGCATTTTCTGGAGCTATGGTTCCATCTGTCCAGACTTCAAGGTTCAGTTTATCATAATCCGATCTCTGACCGACTCTGGTATCCTCAACTGAATATCTCACTTTACTGATCGGGCTGAAAATAGAATCAACTGGTATAGTGCCGATGTGTTCAATATACTTTTCATTCATTTCTGCAGGCACATAACCACGGCCGAGATTAACCTGAACCTCAAAATCCAGATTACCCTCTTCCATGACAGTACAGATTAACTGATCTTTATTTGCAACCTCAATTCCGCCTTTCTCAAGATCGGCTCCTGTTATGATACCCTGCCCTTTCCATTCAACATGAATGGTTTGTTCATCAACGTCATCGGGTAAACGAAGACGCAGAGATTTCAGGTTACTGATAATAACAGGTGTATCCTCTACAACATGAGGTATTGCCTCGAATTCACTTGTTACAACATGAGAGTTACCTTCTTCATTAAAAGTGGTAATTCTAACTGCAGAAACAGCGTATCCCTGTATTGAGGAGAGAAGAATTCGTCTAAGGGTATTGCCGATAGTTGTGCCATACCCCCGCTCAAAGGGATAGGCAATAAACTTACCATAATCCCGGGTCTCCTCACTATGTTCGAAGGTGATTCCCTTCGGTCTTTTGAAACCCTTCAGGAGGTTTTTTCTAGCCATATTTGCTCCTTACGCGGCCTTGAAACCTGGGAGAAAATGAAACTGATCAGAAGTATTATCCTGATCAACTCCATCCTGCACCTGGTTTCCTGATAATTAAACCCTTCGACTCTTCCGAGGCCGGCAGCCATTGTGGGGAATCGGTGTAATATCCTTGATAGTCTTAACTTTAAGTCCAAGGCTTCCAAGAGATCTTATTGCTGATTCTCTACCTACACCAGGTCCTTTAACATACACATTAACAATCTGCAAACCATAATCACGAGCGCGGTTTGTTGCTGTTTCAGCAGTAGTCTGCGCTGCATATGGCGTGGACTTTTTAGCTCCACGGAATCCGAGAGAACCTGCACTGCACCATGAAAGGGCATTCCCCTTCAGGTCTGTGATGGTAACAATCGTATTGTTGAAAGTAGCCTGTATGTAAACATTTCCCTCAACAACTGTCTTTTTTTCTCTTTTCTTTTTAGCCATTTACTTACACTCCGCCTATTTCTTCTTCTTGGCAACGGTTTTCGCCCTGCCCTTTCGGGTTCTGGCGTTAGTTTTTGTCCGTTGACCACGCAAGGGAAGGCCTTTCCTGTGGCGAAGTCCTCTGTAGCAACCTATATCCATCAATCTCTTGATATTAAGGGCTGTTTCAGAACGGAGCCGTCCTTCAACTTTGAAGTCATTCTCAATAACTTTCCTGAGGTTGTTAACCTCTTCAGCGGAAAGCTCATTAATCCGAGTCTCGGGTTTTACACCGGTCTTCTCACAGATCTGCCGGGCCGAAGTCCGTCCTATACCGAAGATGTAAGTCAGTGCAATATCCGCATGTTTATTGGGCAGGTCGATACCCGCGATTCGCGCCATCGAGGCCTCCTATTTTTGCCGTTGCTTATGCTTGGGGTTATCGCAAATAATACGCACCACACCTCGGCGGCGAATTACTTTGCACTTCTCGCAAATTGGTTTAACGCTCGCTCTCACTTTCATCGCGTGCTACCTCTTGTATATTTACAAATTCCGAGAGCGTAATTTACCGCTCTTGGTTAATCCTTCGTGATGATGCATCTTCAGATGCCCCTCTATCTGGCTCATGGTATCCAAGTCTACACCAACCATAATCAACAATGATGTACCGCCCATGATATACGCCATCTGCCGGGGAAAACCGGGTATAACGATAATCAACAAGGAAGGAATCAATGCGATCATAGCGAGGAACATGGAACCTGGCAACACAATACGGTTCAGGATGCGGGTGAGGTACGCTTCCATATTCTCGCTTCGTATTCCCGGAATTGAACCGCCATTCTCTCTTATCTGTTTAGAAATCTCAACAGGATTGAGAGATACCTGCGTATAAAAATATGCGAAAAAGATAATCAGAAGCGTGTAGAGAGTGAGGTACAGAGGACCCCTTGTTCCAAACGCAGTTGCTACTTTGCCCCAGAATTCACTGTTCCCCGACGCCAGACTGCTTGACAGCTGAACAGGTATAGTCAGTATTGAGGAGGCAAAGATTACGGGAATAACACCCGATGGATTAATCTTAAACGGTATATAGGAGCTCTGACCTCTGTATTGTTTTCTTCCGACAATCCTGCTTGCGTAGTTAACAGGTATCTTTCGAAGACCCTGCTGCTCATATATTACGAGGATAACCACCCCGAAAAACATGACAAAAGTAAGAATTACAAAAACTTCATTGAGATTCTGGGCCCTGATTTCACGGAACATTACAATAAAGGCATTGGGCATTCTTGCAACGATTCCGGTAAAGATAAGCAGGGAAATACCGTTCCCTACACCCTTCACATTAATCTGCTCACCAAGCCACATCAGTAGTATTGTACCGGCTGTAGTTGTCAGCATACCAAGCATCAGAAACTGCCATTTTGCGATTCCGGAAATTACAACACCATAGTTCAAAGGCATCTGAAGCAGTGCGGCTCCCTGCAGTAGACACACAAACACAGTAGCGTAACGGGTAAAGCGCTGGATTTTTTTTCTTCCACCGTCTTCTTCACTGATTTTTTTCAGAGCCGGGAAAACCAGCATAAGAACCTGCATGATAATACTGGTTGTAATGTATGGCATCACACCCAGCATAAAAATGGAAAAGTTCTTAAAAGCACCTCCGGAAAAGAAATCCAGGTAGTCGACGATTCCTTGACCATCTCCACCACTTCCGGAAAAAAACCGACTGAGGGCTCCCATATCTATACCTGGAACCGGGATGATAGAACCGATTCTATGAACTACTAGAACACTCAATGTGAAAAGAATGCGGTTCCGGAGATCTCGTATTCTGAATATGTCGACTAACGGATTATTTGCCATGTTTTCCGCTATTCCTTTGCTTCAGATCCGGCAGTAGTATCAACAACACTGCCGCCGGCTTTTTCAATTTTATCTTTAGCAGAAGCAGACACTGCTGGAACGCTTACTTCAAGCTTCTTTTTAAGATCGCCGACACCGAGAATCTTCACAAGTTTCTCGCTTTTCTTTACAAGACCTTTCTGTACCAGTGTTCCCAGATTAACCTTTTCTCCATCAGCATACAGCTTCTCGAGAGAAGAGACGTTAACAACAACATACTCTGTTTTAAACGGATAATTTGAAAACCCTCGAGCAGCAACACGACGGTATAAAGGCATCTGACCACCCTCAAAACCGGTGCGTACACCGCCACCGGACCGGGCTTTCTGACCCTTATGTCCCTTACCGGAAGTTTTTCCGGATCCTGAGGATCTACCCCGGCCGACAATACTTTTCTTTTTACTGGCACCCTTTGGCGCTCTAAGTTGATTTACACTCATAAGCTTACAGCTCCTCCACCTCTACAAGGTGTGAAACGGATCTGACCATTCCCAGGATAGCATCATTGGCTTCTCTCTCAACTGTAGAATTCAATTTCCTGAGTCCAAGAGCTTTTACAGTTTTGCGCTGCTCCGGCTTTCGTCCGATTGTGCTTCTCACCAGTTTAACCCGGATTTTAGGATATTTTTTCTTTGCCATTATCAACCCCACATATCCTTGAGGTTTTTACCCCTTCCAGCGGCGATTTCAGGAGCCTGCATCAGATTCTCAAAACCATTAAAAACACCTTTTACAATGTTCATTGTATTTTTTGAACCAAGACTTTTCGCCAGGATATCATGCACACCAGCAGCTTCCATAATCGCCCTCACCGGTCCACCGGCAATAATACCGGTACCTGGAGCAGCAGGTTTCAGAAGCACTGAAGCACTCTTATAGACTCCAACTATCTCATGGGGAAGTGTGGTTTTTTTAATGGGTATTACAATCATGTTCCGCTTGGCTTTATCCACACTTTTGCGGATTGCTTCAGAAACATCATTAGCTTTACCAAATCCATAGCCAACTTTTCCTTTACCGTCACCTACTATCATCAGCGCACTGAAAGACATTTTCCGCCCACCTTTTACAGCTTTGGAAACGCGATTCAGCCTGATCAGCTTCTCGGTAAACTCTTTATCTTCATAACGTTCTCTACCAGCCATGCTATCTCCTAGAACTTAAGACCCGATTCTCGGGCCCCGTCGGCTACAGCTTTCACAATACCGTGATAGTGGTAACCGTTTCTGTCGAAAATGACCGCCTTGATATTGGCTTCTTTAAGTCGTTCAGCAATTTTATTACCGACGACTTTGCCACCATCTACGGACCGCTTAACCCCGGCAAGATCTTTCTCCAGTGTGGAAACAGAAGCCAGTGTCGTTCCGGTAGTGTCATCAATGGCCTGAACGCTGATATTCTTATGGCTTTTAAAAACCGTCAGACGTGGACGTTCAGATGTTCCTTGAATTTTTTTCCGGACTCTTCGTTTACGCTGGGCATGCTTGTGCCATTTATCATTCAGCCTATCCATAACTGCATCCCTACTTCACGCCGCTCTTACCGACTTTACGGCGGACGTTTTCATTATCATATCGAATCCCTTTACCTTTATATGGTTCCGGGGGTCGGAGTTTTCGGATTTCGGCAGCAACCTGCCCCACAATGGCTTTATCAATTCCGCTGACTGAAACCTTATTGTTTCCTTCAACGCTTAAATCAACACCTTCAGGAGTTAAATACTCAACCTGATTGGAAAAACCAAGATTAAGCATAAGAACCTTTCCATTCAATTCAGCTCTATAACCGACACCATTGATTACAAGAGTTTTTGTATACCCCTGGCTGACTCCATTCACCATATTATTTAGTAGTGAACGATAAAGTCCATGCATCGATCTGGCTTTTTTAGAATCATTTCCACGATTAACCTGAACCTCTTCATCTCCAACAGTAAAACTGATAAGAGGGTTGAAGGTCTGGGTAAGTTCACCTTTGCTGCCTTTAACATGCAGCAGATTATCCTTGACGGTTACAGTCACACCCTTCGGAACGACAACCGGCTGTAATCCAATTCGTGACATCCTTGTACCTCCTACCAGACCGTACAGATAATTTCGCCGCCAACTTTGTTGGCAACAGCTTTTCTGCCGGTAATTACTCCAGTTGAGGTGGAAATAATCACAGTTCCCAATCCATTAAAGACACGGGGCATATGCTTGTATCCGGAATACACCCGACGACCGGGGGTAGATACGGATTTCAAACCGTGAATTATTGGATTCTCTTTTTCGTCATATTTCAGGAAAACTCTGATGATATCAATTTCATCCTGAATAACTTTTTTAAAGTTTTTTACATAACCTTCATTCTTCAGGATTTTGATAATCTCCATCTTGAGTTTTGAAGGCCGTATATCAACTTTCTCATGCTTTGCAGCAACACCATTACGAATCTTGGTGAGCATATCTGCAACTGGATCGCTAACACTCATATTTGTTACTCCTGCTACCAGCTCGACTTGGTAACGCCGGGAATCATGCCTTCATTGGCAAGCTTTCGGAAGCAGATCCGGCACATCTCAAACTTCCTCATATAACCTCTAGGGCGTCCACACAGACGGCAACGTCTGACAGTTCGGGTCATATACTTAGGCTTTCGTTGAGCCTTGATAATCATAGACTTCTTAGCCATAGCCTACTCCTTGCTGAAAGGCATGCCGAATCTTCTGAGCAGGCTGCGAGCCTGTTCATCATTCGGGGCTGTCGTAACGATGGCCACATTCAGGCCCCTGACACGTTCAATTTTGTCGTAATCAATCTCAGGAAAAATTATCTGCTCGTCAATTCCGAGGCTGTAATTTCCCCTTCCATCAAAAGCTTTTGGACTTACTCCACGAAAGTCCTTTACACGGGGTAAAGCAACGTTCAAAAGTCTATCCAGGAACTCAAACATACGGTTGCCACGAAGGGTTACCTTTGCACCTATTTCCTGACCTTCACGTACTTTAAAGTTTGCTATGGATTGCCTGGCTTTCGTTCTCAAAACTTTCTGCCCGGTAATCTGCTCTAGTTCATTAACTGCAGAATCGAGGAATTTTTTGTTCGTCAGTGCATCACCGACACCTGCTGACACAACAATTTTTTCGATACGGGGAATCTGCATGATGCTTTTAAAACTGAACTCTTTGTTCAATGCGCCTGCAATTTCCTTGTTGTATCGTAACTTGAGCCGAGCTTCATAATGATCTTTTGCTGCTTTCTTCGGAGCTGCTTTCTTAGCTGCTGTGGGCTTTTTCTCCGCTGCGGCTTTTTTCTCCGCTGCAGGTTTTTTCTCCACTGCGGTTTTCTTTGCCGCAGGTTTTTTCGGTGCTGCTTTTTTAGCTTCTGCTTTCTGAGGTGTTACCTTTTCAGTAACATCCTTTTCTTTTTCAGCCATTAGAGAGCCTCCCCGCATTTACGGCACACCCGGGTTTTCTTTTTCCCGTCAACTTTGGTACCGAGTCTGGTTGGTCCGCATTTTTTACAGACAACCATAACGTTCGATGCGGCAATAGCGGCTTCAATTTCTATTATGCCGCCTTTGTCGTTCTGATTTTTGGGGCGCTGAGTTTTCTTCACCATATTGAGGGCTTCAACAATAACCCTTTCGGTTATTCTGTCGATCCGGAGAACACGGCCTTTTTTACCTTTGTCCTTACCGGCGATGATTTGAACCTGATCGCCTTTTTTCAGCTTGGTTTTCACTGATCTATCCTGCCTCTTCCTAGAGCACCTCGGGCGCCAGGGAAACGATCTTCATATAATCGTAATCTCTGAGCTCCCGTGCGACTGGTCCGAATATACGCTTACCAACAGGGTTACCGGCGACATCAATGATGACACAGGCGTTATCGTCAAAACGAATATAAGTTCCGTCATTACGGCGGTACTCTTTATGAGTACGTACGATAACGGCCCGCTTTACCTCTCCCTTTTTGATAGGAGCATTGGGCAGGGCGTCCTTGACGGTTACCACAACGATATCACCAATACTGGCATACCGACGATGGCTTCCGCCTAATACCTTGATGGTTTGAACACGTTTAGCACCGGAGTTATCCGCAACGTTCATGTAAGACTGCATCTGAATCATCGCTTTCCCCCCTACTTCACACGTTCAACGACTTCTAAAAGCCGCCATCTTTTATCTTTACTCACGGGTCGACTCTCGATGATTCGGACAGAATCGCCTTCATGAGCATCGTTAGACTCGTCGTGAGCTTTGTACTTCTTCGATCGGGTTATGTATTTCTTGTACATAGGATGAAGCTGACGGGTAGAAACAAGAACTGTAATAGTTTTGTCCATTTTGTCACTCACCACAGTCCCCGCGAAGGTTCTTTTGTTGCTTTTCTTTGTTTCCATAACCTAAGCCTTCCGAATCCCGATTTCGTATTCATTAATTATAGTATTCAGCCTGGCAATCTGACGTCGAAGATTTTTTTTCTCCATCGGATTCTCAACATGACCCATAACCATCTCAAACCTTAATTCCCTAACTTTACCAGTAAGCTCAACGCGCTTTGCGGCAAGTTCATCCGGTGTTAAATCATTGAACTTCTTTTTCATGACTCACCTATCCTGCGTGATAACGCAATACGAACTTTGTTTTAATCGGCAGCTTACTGCTGGCCAATTCCATCGCCCGTTTTGCAAGTTCAGTCTCTACACCGGCAATTTCAAACATCACCGTGCCGGGTTTGACCGCTGCCACCCACCCTTCAGGGTTTCCCTTTCCTTTTCCCATGCGGGTTTCCGCAGGTTTCTTGGTATAAGGAATATCCGGGAAAATCCGGATCCAGACTTTACCACCACGTTTAATGTAGCGTGTCATGGCTATACGGGCGGCTTCAATCTGCCTGGCGGTAAGTTGCTTATTCTCCATGGAAACAAGACCGAACTCTCCAAAAGAAATAGAATTCCCCCGGGTAGCAAATTTTGCCTTGGGGATAGCACGTCCCCTATGGGTTTTGCGGTACTTAACGCGCTTCGGACTAAGCATCGTTACGCCTCCCTCTTCCTTCACGGCGTCCGCTTACAAGCTGACCGGCATCCTCTTTCTGATCGGTTCCCAGGATTTCTCCCTTGAACACCCAGACTTTAACACCAATAACGCCATAAGTAGTCATCGATTCGGCAAAGCCGTAATCAATATCAGCACGTATGGTGTGAAGAGGAACACGACCATCCTTGAGCTCAAGCACACGGCTCATGTCCGCACCGCCGAGCCTACCGGCTATTTTAATCTTGACACCCAGAACTCCGCCTCGCATGGCATTCTGAACAGCCATTTTCATAGTTCTTCTGAAAGCGGCACGCCCTTTGAGCTGACGAGCAATATTATTGGCAATAATCTGAGCTTCTGCATCGGGTTTCTTGATTTCTTTAATTTTAACACTGACTTTTTTATCAGTAAGTTTCTGAAGCCTGCCGGTAACTTTTTCAATATTGGCACCCTTGGCACCGATAATAACACCGGGCCTGGCTGTCTCGATTGTCATGGTAACCCGAGTGGGCTGACGGACAATCTCAACATTGGCAATATCAGCGCCTTTAGCTTCCGGGCTGTCCATAAGAGCTTTACGGAGACGCAAATCTTCATGAAGCGTCGCTGCATACTCTTTGGGCCCGACATACCAACGGGATTTCCAATCCTTGATAATCCCCAGCCTGAATCCGTAGGGGTTAACTTTCTGTCCCATTAATTTACCGCCTTCTGGTCGAGAACAACAGAAATGTGACTCGAACGCTTTATCTGCCTGTCGGCTCGTCCACGACTACGAGCCCAGATGGTTTTCCGACTGGGTCCGCCATCAATCAAAAGCTCTGCAACAAAGAGACTATCTTCGTCCAGATCCTGATCCTGATACATAGCATTCGCCGCAGCAGACTCAATTACCTTTTTCAAATACCCGGCACCTTTATTCGGCAGAGATTCAAGAATGGCAACTGCATCTATGTAAGATTTGCGTCTGACATGATCCGCTATGGGTCTGATTTTTGAGGGTGACATAGGCAAATTTTTTGAAACTGCTCTGTACCCTTTTTTTGCTTCCATACTTTACCAGCCCCCTAACGCCGTTTGCCTTTTTTATCCGATCCGGCATGACCCCGGAACAACCGGGTTGGAGAAAACTCACCGAGCTTATGCCCGACCAGATTCTCTGTCACGTAGACTGGAACAAAGGTTTTCCCGTTATATACTGAAATTGTCATACTGACCATTTCAGGGATGATAGTAGAACTGCGGGACCAGGTTTTTATCATACCCTTGGTACCGCTTTTATTCTGTTCTATCACCTTTTTATACAGGCTCTTGGCCACAAAAGGACCTTTTTTAATCGACCTGGACATCCTTCAACTCCCTACTTGCGCCGCTTAACGATGAACTTATTGGAGGACTTATGCTTCTTACGGGTTTTACCACCCTTAGTCGGCTTTCCCCAAGGTGTCACCGGATGGCGACCTCCGGAAGTTCTTCCCTCACCACCGCCATGGGGGTGATCGACAGGATTCATAACAACTCCACGTACTTTAGGACGCTTACCCATCCAACGGTTCCGACCGGCTTTACCGATCTTTACGTTCATATGGTCACCGTTACCTACTTCCCCAATGGTTGCAATGCATGTTTTGAGCACCATGCGCATTTCACCGGAAGAAAGTTTCAGTGTAACATAATCGCCTTCTTTGGCCTGAATCTGTGCACTGCCCCCTGCACTTCTGATAAGCTGAGCACCTTTACCTTTGGTTAGCTCCACCGCATGAACAGTACGTCCAACAGGTATTGAGTTCAGAGGCAGACAATTTCCAACTTCAATAGGTGACTGGGGTCCGCTCACAATAGTTGCGCCAATCTCAAGTCCCTTCGGGCAGAGGATATAACGCTTTTCACCATCAGCATAATTTATCAAGGCTATATTGGCACTTCGATTCGGATCGTACTCAATAAAAGCAACTAATCCGGGGACACCGACCTTGTTTCTTTTAAAATCAATCGTACGAAATTTGCGTTTGTGCCCACCACCACGACGTCTGACACTAATCCGACCACCGGCACCTCGGCCGGCCTTTGACGCTTTTCCACCGGAAAGAGATCTCTCCGGTCGTTTTTTTGCCAGCTCCGAATTATCAAGGCTCTGGTAAAAGCGCTGCGAGGGTGTTGTCGGATTATAGGTTTTAATACCCATTTTCTATTCCCTCCGTTTTATGCGCCTTCGAAGGCGTCGATGCTCTGTCCCTTATCCAGGGTGATCATCGCCTTCTTCCAGGCGGCCGTGCGGCCTTGGCCGCGTCGAAAACTCGCACGGGAGATGGCTCTGTTATTACGAACCTTCCCGTGGACATTAATAATTCGGCAACTGACAGGCCGAACATTGAACAGATCCTTAACCGCTTTCATCACCATGAGTTTGTTGGCCTTTTTATCAACCTTGAACACATAAGTTTTCTTCTCGCCATCCCGGAGAAGATTCGATTTTTCGGTAAGTACCGGCTCAATTATAATCTGATCTGAGTCCATGCCTAGCTCCCGTAAAACTCACCGAGCTTTGTTGCCGCACCTTCAGTTACAAGAATATTATTCCCGTAGTAAAGATCGTGGGCACGAAGCCGGTTGTAAGAGAGGAAACGCAGGTCTCTGATATTCCCGCCCGCCCTCTTAATCATTGCGTTGTTTTCGCCTTCACCGAGAATAACGACTGTTCTTCCATCCGAAGGGAAATTGCTGAGAATTGCAGCCAAATCTCTGGTTTTACCGGACTCGACGCTAAAATCCTCCAGTACACGAAAAGCATTATCATCCGAAGCCTTAAGGCTCAGAATACTTTTCATTGCAAGACGCTTTATCTTCTTGGGTATATGGTAGGAATAATCTCTGGGCTGAGGCCCGAAAATTACACCGCCTCCACGCCATAAGGGACTCTGACGACGACCGGCGCGGGCACGTCCTGTTCCCTTCTGACGCCAGGGTTTTGCAGTGGAGCCTTTTACTTCATGGCGGGTTTTTACCTTGGCATTCCCCTGGCGCTTGTTAGCCAGCTCATTTTTAATGGCATGCCAGATAGATCCCTCACTCACTTCCCGAGCAAATACAGAATCCTCAAGGGAGATAGTTCTCAATTCTTTGCCATCTATAGAGTAGACTTTTTTATCCATAATCTTCTCTCCCTACTTCCGCTTCTTAGCCTGGCGGACAATAACAACACTGTCACGGCTACCAGGAACGGCACCCTTAACAAGAAGTACGTTTTTTTCCTGGTCTATCTTCACGATTCTCAGGTTTTGAACGGTACTTTTTTCACCACCCATTCTTCCGGGCATTTTCGTGCCCTTAATAACTTTGGACGGCGATGCTGCCATACCGGTGGAACCATTGGCACGATGGAACTTAGAACCATGCGTAGCCCGACCTCCGCCGAAATTGTAGCGCTTCATTACGCCCTGATACCCCTTACCTTTGGATGTACCGATAACATCTACGAAACGCAGACTATCGAACAATTCAAGGCCAAGGGAATCACCAACCGCACATTCTTTTCCGAAGTTGCGAATCTCTACGATATGTTTCTTAGGGCTGACACCATCTTTAAACTGACCTGTTTCAGGTTTATTCACCCTGGAGGCCTTTTTATCCAACGCACCGAGAACAACAGCATTATAGCCGTGTTTTCCTTCCTCACGTTGATCGATCACCACATTGGGCTCAATCTCAATCACCGTTACAGGCGTCAATGCGCCGTCTTCATCAAAGATTTGGGTCATGCCCACTTTCTTTCCGATCAATCCGATCATTTTATTGCTCCGTCCCCTAAACCTACTGTTTGATCTCTACATCAACACCAGCAGGAAGCTCGAGCTTCATGAGAGCATCCATAACTGCGGGAGTAGGCTCAAGGATATCGATCAGTCTTTTATGCGTCCGCATTTCAAACTGTTCTCGCGATTTCTTGTTTACAAAGGGCGATTTAAGAACGGTATACTTGTTTATCTTCGTAGGCAGAGGTACGGGCCCCGACACTTTCGTGCCCTGTTTCTGCACAGTATCCACAATGGCCCGCGCGCTCTGCTCTATTAATTCTACGTCAAAGCCTCTGAGCCGTACGCGTATTTTCTCCATTGTCCTTGCTCCTCTTAAAGCAGCCCTGCCATTTGAAACGGCAGGGCCTTCACTCACTCTAGTGTTAGGGTTTTAATCCGCTACTTCGGTCACACGACCGGATGCAACGGTACGACCGCCTTCACGAATGGCAAACCGGAGACCGGGATCCATTGCAATGGCGTGAATCAATTCAACTGTAATCTCGGTGTTATCACCGGGCATTATCATTTGCTTGTCTTCAGGAAGTGTCACCGTACCGGTGATATCAGTAGTCCGGAAGTAAAACTGGGGACGATAACCACTGAAGAAGGGGTTATGACGCCCACCCTCTTCTTTGGTAAGAACGTAAACTGCAGCTTTAAACTTGGCATGCGGATGAATGGAACCGGGTTTAGCCAGAACCTGTCCACGTTCAACAGCTTTTTTATCAATTCCGCGAAGAAGAGCACCGATATTATCACCAGCCTGTCCTTCATCGAGAAGCTTATTGAACATCTCAACACCGGTACAAACAGTTTTCTGTGTTTCCTTAATCCCGATGATAGCAACTTCGTCACCGACATGAAGAACACCACCCTCAATACGGCCGGTAACAACTGTACCACGTCCGGAAATTGAGAAAACATCTTCAATAGGCATCAGGAAAGGCTTATCAAGAGCTCTTTCAGGAATCGGGAAGTAAGTATCCATGGCCTCAAGAAGCTCAACAATGCTTTTTGTTTTCTCTTCATCGTCGATATTGGTCATAGCCTGGAACGCACTGCCCATGATTACAGGTGTCTCGTCTCCGGGAAACCCATACTCATCAAGGAGCTCACGAACTTCCATTTCAACCAGTTCAACCAGTTCAGGATCCGCAAGATCCATTTTATTCATATAAACGATCAACTTGGGCACGCCAACCTGACGGGCAAGCAGAATGTGCTCACGAGTCTGAG
This sequence comes from Spirochaetota bacterium, assembly GCA_003644105.1. GTDB lineage: Bacteria > Spirochaetota > Spirochaetia > DSM-2461 > DSM-2461 > UBA2779. Next base: position 15,833 of record QNBK01000024.1, read on the forward strand.
GCTCGGGACCTGAGTCTGCAGCTACTAGAAGAACTGCACCGTCCATCTGAGCCGCACCGGTAATCATGTTCTTAATGTAGTCAGCATGACCCGGGCAGTCGACGTGAGCGTAGTGACGGACTTCCGTTTCATACTCGACGTGACGTGTATTGATGGTGATACCGCGCTCTTTTTCTTCGGGAGCATTGTCGATATCCTCGTAGCTCATCACTTTTCCGCCCATCTTGGCTGCACTATACATAGTAATAGCAGCAGTCAGGGTAGTCTTTCCGTGATCAACGTGGCCGATAGTACCGACATTAATATGCGGTTTCGTCCTCTTGAATTTCTCCTTAGCCATGAATATCCTCCTACGGCTACACGGGAAAATAAATCGGCAATTTAGAATTGCCCATGTCTGCCCGACGGCATAATCCAGAAGATACCGGCGTAAACGCCAATACCGTCTTAACAGCACATTTATGAGATAACCTTTAATACACGGAAATACAATCAGACGGGCAGGGAAAACGGCAAAAACCGTAGTTCCGACAGAGAAGAAGACTTACCGCCGATATCATTCATCATTCGCCTGGGACTAAGCCCCGGTTCGTCCGACTAAGTAACGACTGGAAAGATCATCCTCGCCCGAAAGAGGCCCGACAACATTGCCGCAGGGCATTCCGCGAGGGGTCTGACTGATAAACCCGAGGGTATAATCAGTCTCTCACACATTTCCGACAGATCAACTCACCGCCGGAAACTGACTCTGCTCAACCTTTAAAAGCTGAACAGTTATCTATTCAGAAACTACCACTTGTAGTTGCTGAACGCTTTATTGGCTTCCGCCATTCTATGGGTATCTTCCTTCTTTTTAAAGGCGACACCCGTTGAATTAAACGCATCGAGTAACTCGGCGCTCAATTTTTCCTGCATGCTCCTGCCGCTTCTGCTTCTGGCAGCATTGATAATCCAACGCATCGCCAGGGCTTCACGCCGGGATTCCCGAACTTCAATGGGAACCTGATAGGTAGAACCACCCACACGGCGGGATTTAACTTCCACCATCGGCTTAACATTGTCTACAGCCTTGAGAAATATTTCCAAAGGCTCTTTCTCAGATTTCTCACCTACAATTGTCATGGCGCCATAAACGTTTCGATAGCTTACAGACTTCTTACCCTTAAGCATCATCCGGTTAACAAACTTGGTAACCACCTTGCTTCCATACCGGGGATCGGCACCTACAGGCCGAACCGGGGTTTCTCTTCTTCTAGACATACAACCCTCTACGCCTTAGGCTTCTTGGTCCCGTACTTGGACCGGCCCTGCTTTCGGCCTTCGACACCCAGAGTATCTTTTGTACCACGAATTACATGGTATCTGACACCGGGAAGATCCTTCACTCTGCCACCGCGGATTGCAACCACGGAATGTTCCTGCAGGTTATGTCCAACACCTGGAATATAAGCGGTTACCTCAATTCCATTGGATAAGCGTACACGGGCCACCTTCCGCA
>QNBK01000025.1 GCA_003644105.1 Spirochaetota bacterium
CGTTCTGAAGGTATTTCGATAATATCAGTTCCACTTAAAAATCGCCCGGTGGGGCTTATCGGGTTATTCAGTATGTCATCAAGACTTCCCATAGCTACGACTCTGCCGCCATGAACACCGGCACCCGGCCCCATGTCAACGATAAAGTCGGCGGTTCTTATTGTTTGTTCATCATGCTCCACGACAATCAGTGTATTACCAAGATCGCGAAGATGGGTGAGTGTATCGATTAGTTTCTGATTATCCCTCTGATGGAGACCGATTGTGGGTTCATCAAGTATGTAAAGAACTCCTACCAGAGATGAGCCGATTTGTGTTGCCAGACGTATTCTCTGCGCCTCACCGCCGGAAAGTGTGGCAGCTTCACGTTCAAGGGTTAGATAACCAAGGCCCACGCTCTCAAGAAACTGAAGCCGCTCCCTTATTTCTTTGAGAATCTGCTGCGCAATATGTTGTTCTGTCTCATTGAGAGTAAGGGAATCAAAGAAAACTCTGGATTGATGAACCGGCATCAGGGTTACCTGATGGATGTCCATACCTCCGACAAACACACTGAGGCTTTCCCTGTTCAACCGGCGACCGCCGCAATCCGGACATTGGCGGCGAGTCATATAACCTTCAAACCAAGCCCTGACACCTGAGGAGGAAGATTCCCTATAACGACGTTTAAGGTCGGCTATTATGCCTTTGTACCGGGATGAATACTCATATTTACCGGTACCCTGTTTATTGATATAAGTAACTTCAATTGCCTCATCAGTGCCATCAAACATGGCGTCGATTATGGCATTGTCCAATTCTCCCAAAGGGGTATCCAAACTGAAATCAAGAGCTTTTGCAAGAGCCTCAAACCAACTGCGATGCCAGGCTGCCGCAGGGTTGTACGGTGCAAGTCCCCGCTTGTTAAAGGATAGAGAGGGATCGGGCATAATAAGTTTTCTGTCGAAATCAAGAGTCATACCAAGACCGTCACAGCTTGGACATGCCCCGTAAGGGGTGTTAAAACTGAACAATCTCGGCTGCAGTTCAGGTAGACTGAATCCGCATTCCGGGCAGGAATTGCGCTCAGAAAAAAACATTTCCTCTTCGCCGGTATCACCCAGGACAAGAACAATCATCTTTCCGTCGGATATTTCCAACGCTGTTTCCACGGATTCTGCAAGGCGTTTATGATTTTCCGGTCCGATTTTTATTCGATCAACTACCAGATAAATATCATGCTTTTGGTTTTTCTCCAGTTTTATATCATCGTCAAGAGAAAGTACTTTTCCGTCGATGCGAACCCGAAGAAATCCGGACTTCCGGGCATCTTCAAGGTATTTACGATGTTCGCCCTTTTTACCCCTTACCAGGGGGGAAAGTATCATGAGCTTCTGTCCCTCAGGCAATGACAAAACAGCATCAAGAATCTGATCTACCGACTGCTCTTTTATCTCCGTTCCGTCATTTGGGCAGATCGGTTTACCGATACGGGCAAAAAGAAGGCGCAAATAATCGTAGATTTCAGTGATGGTTCCCACGGTAGACCGGGGATTTTTACTGGTTGTTTTCTGTTCGATGGAAATAGCCGGTGAGAGTCCTTCCAGGTAATCAACATCCGGCTTGTCCATACGGCCGAGAAACTGGCGGGCATACGCTGAAAGCGACTCGACATACCTTCGCTGACCTTCCGCAAATATGGTATCAAATGCCAGAGAGGATTTTCCAGAACCGGACAATCCGGAAATAACAATGAATTTGTCCCTGGGCAGCTCGAGATCGATATTTTTTAAATTATGCTCACGGGCTCCCTTAATTATTATTTTTTTCATTCATATCCCTGCAAACATTATGGAGAGATTGATCCGACTGAAATAAAGGGCTCTCTCAACTGACTACGGGATAACTGCCCCCATCGACCGGCTTCGGGTCTGGGAGTCAGTTCACCGGTTACCGTGTTATCAATAACCATCAGATGCCACAGAGACTCAGCTATCTTTGCATAACCTTCGGCATACAGTGATTCGGAAAGAAGGTAGAGCTGCGGCCAGAAACCCTCATACTCCAGCCAATCCGACAGAATACTGTCACCACTGTAGATACGATTCAGCAGATCTTCCAAACCATCGGAGTTACCTGTATAGCGAACATCACGATCCGGATTTAACCGGTCTTTTTCCTCATCAATATCAAATCGCCAATCAGGATGAGCCAAACGGTAACGTATGGTTGCAGTTGTCATCAGGGACAGTACTACACGAGTTGAAAGTAAAAGAGATGAACGGTAATGCCCCTCATTCCAGGACTCCTCCGCCAGGATTCTTCTTGCTTTCAAGGAAAATAAAAGCTCATCACGATAAAGGTACAACAGCTCGTCAATTCCCTCTGTAGTAATCAGATCCACATACGAATGTTCAAGAGAAACAGTAACAGGATTTGAATCGCTCTCCTTATCTGCAATCCCGTAGAGAATAGACAGCGCTTCTGCTTTTCTCGAAGTATCAAGATTCAACAACAGGCCTGCAAGTCTGTACTCTATGCCAATTCTATCCTGGGGCACTCTTAAGTAGATTGACCGATCAAGAGCCCTGTGGTATTGCTCTTCGGCAAGAACTGCCTGCCCCTGGGCTTCATAAACACGACCGATCCAGTATTCTGCTTCAGGATAATCAGTATTTAATTCAACCGCCTGAAGAAGGAAATCAAGGGATTCCGTAATATTTCTTTTTTCTAACTCAGCCTTGCCCTTTTCCAGCAGTATCCATGCCGGCTCATCAGCAGATATACCGTAAACAGAGATGAGAAGAAGCATAACCATCAGGAGGCAAAAATGGATTTTATACATGGAGAAAGAAAGCCTCCCTCAAAATTGATCTGACACCATTATACAAAAAAAGGACGATCGCCCAATAGCAAACCGTCCGATTTATCTAACACAGATACAGATATCCGCAAATTAATCCATTTACAGCATCAGAAGCAGGAACACCATCACAAATAGAGCCACAGTCTCAATTACTCCGATTACCATCAGATAGTTTGCGGTACCTTTCCCGGTGTCTGCAAGGGCATCCGCCGCACCTGCAGCTGCCTTTCCCTGCATCAGGGCCGAAAACCCCATTGCCATACCGCCGAAAATTCCCGCACTCAGCAGTGTAAGAGGATCTTTATCACTCCCGCTGATAAACAGCATCAGTAAAAAACCGTAAATTGTCTGGGTAAGCGGGGCCCCGGTAAAGGCAACCAGCATAAAAGGTGCGGGTTTATTCGCCGCAAAGCATTTTTTCCAGGCGCCTATTGAAGCCTGTCCGGCAGCGCCGGTACCAAGAGCAGAACCGATTGCAGCCAGACCAAGAGCCGCTGCGGGACCAATCAATCCAATGTTCATGAAGGAACTCCTTGATTATTCTCTTCTGATATCCGTACCCTGAATGGGTTGTATTCTATCCCCGACCACTCCATACCGAGCTGACCGGAGAACTCCAGCATATTCAGACGGATGCCGTGAACGACAACCGATAACAAAGCCATTACCAGATTCAATCCATGGCCGATGGCAATTATAATGATGCCGAAGGGAATAGTCCAACCTTTGAGCATCGGAGATGCCAGATTATTAAAACTTGAAGCAATGTAGAAAGAAGACATACCCACTGCAAATAATCTGATATAAGAGATGATATTGGAGAAACTGCTTATGGCGTCAAGAAAAGTTATAAACACTCCACCGAAACCCTTTACCAAACCTTTGATAAAGCTGATGTCCGTATCCTGTTCTCCAAAAAGAATCACTAAAACTAAACCTGCAGCAACTATTATCATTGCAAAATCAGGCATCAGGGATCCGAGAACAAGGTTGAGTACCAGGAAATACAATCCACCTAAAATAGAACTCCAACCGAGATATGAGAAAGCCTTTAATCTCGGGAAATCCCGAACAAAATTCATAACATTGGCCAGTGTCAGCTGGGACAGGCCCAGCAGAAAACACAGCCACATAACAGTTTTCTGAGGGTCTACAGTAGTTCCCGGGAATAAATCAGGAAAAGTGGCAATACTTGGAATTGTAAGTCCCTGCAGCAGTGGTAAAGAAGCTATGCTGCGGGAACCGAACCAATTCCCTGTTATTGTACCCCATGCAACGGTAGCCAGGCTCAGAAGAAAAAGCAGTTTAACAGCATCCGGTAAGCCCGATGAGGATTTCCTGCTCTTGAATGCAAGGAATACAGCTCCAAAAAAGAATATCAAACCGTATCCGGCATCACCGACTATCATGGCAAAGAAAACGGTAAAGTAGGCTAGAAAATAAAGGCTGATATCATATTCCTTGTAGCCAGGAAGGGTGCCCAGGAAATCAAAAACCGGTTTTATAATACGAATTTTAGGTCCGTTTTTTACCAATGTCGGTATGTTATCTTCAGGATCGGGGTCTCTGACCAGCAATCCCCAGCCCTCAACAGCAGCCAGTTCTCTTATTCCGGGTATTTCATCCTCAGGTATGAAACCGGAAACCCATATGAGAGATTCTTCCCCTTCGGTACCTGTTACAAGAGCTTCAAACTCCAGATCCTGCTCAATTTCGGTCAATAAGTACTCAAAATATAACTTGAGTTTGGAGCGATCGATAAGTTTCTGCTGCAGATCCGAAAGTTCCAGTGACATATCACGATGCATTCCCCGTAGCTCAGCAATGCCGTACTCAGGGAGCTCAACAGACATCTCAATCGCTTCCCTGGAAGCTTCACCGGAGAATACCGCAGCAAATATTACATTTTTTTTCTTACGCTTAAGTTCAAAAAGTACCGCACCAGATTCCTCTAAACCCGGCATGATTGAGTCGTCAGCATCAAAGAGGCGAATATCAACACCTTTACTCCTGAGTATATCCAGGTCTGCCGGCTCAAACTCCCCGTAGGGCTTCAGCATCTCTATCTGTGCGGAAACTTTATCTAAAGATGCATGCAGATTTTTAATATTGCGATCCAGCTCCAGGGTATCATCAACCAGCTCCAGGGTTTTGCCTCTTTGGAATTTACTTTCCAGCTTTTCGCCTTTCACAGAAGTATCAAGTTTTGCTATAGCCGAAATCACCCGGGACTGTATAGCCTGCAATGAATCCAACTGTTCACCGGACCCGACTGGTTTTGCTTCAAGATGCATTACCCCGAAAGCCCGAAGACGTTTTAAAGACACTTTTCGGTCTTTTTCGAGGATTACCAGAGAGACTTTCTTCATTGGCACAATCATCCGGCTACCCTCTCCAGACCACGCTTGGCAATTTTACCGCGCACAACCGCAGCAGTCTGCTGATCTCCAAGATAAATACTGATTTTTTTGATACTTCCTCTGGTTTCCGGAATCATTACTTTTTCGAAGAGATTTACCCTCTGGGTAGTTGTCCGCAGTTCAATGGCAAGAAGACGCTGCTGTTCTTCAAGAACTCTAAGCTCAAGATCCAGAAGCATGACGCGCTGAAGCTCTTTAACCGCTTTATCTACCCACAGCGGTTTCACCCAGAGGTCGTAGGCCACCGGGGCGAAACGAGCCCCGGAAAAAACAGGTATGCTGACACCGGCGATGTTCCCGATCCCCGTCTGAATTTCTTCCAGCACAAGGAGCGTTTCATCAAGACCGACATCTTCCCCGAACACGCCGATCCACAGTCTGAAATCTTCCTCAAGGGCCTCTTTCTCATTTCTTACAGATACTTCCCGCTCTTCAACCTTGCGGATTTCCATCTGAAGCTGTTGCTTTTTCAGGATGAGAGTGGGCAGATACCTGGTATACATTTTCAGGGCATCTTTCTGTTTTTTCAGCTCGTTCTTTGTGAGCTTGATTTTGGCCATGGATACCTACTCCTGCCCCGCCTTGCTTTTAAGGGAATCTGCAGGCCAGAATTTTTCGATCAGACTGGATCTCAGACCGGTTTCTTCCTTTTCAAAACAAGCAGAAAGTATTTTCCAGCCGTTGTCCAGGGCCTCTTCCAGAGGGATATTCACCGTGAGATCCATCATTTCCTTCTCAAACAGTTCCCCGTACTTGATGAGCTTCTCATCCCACTCAGTCATCTGAAAACCCATGGACTGCTTCTCAAGAGCTTCTTTGTAGGCTGCGTAAATTTTAATCATTCCATCCATCAACGGCCGATGATCTTCTCTGGTACGATCGTTAACCTGCTGTTTAAGGCGGCTGAGAGAACCGAATGGTTCAATCCGTCCGTTTCTCAGATAATACTGGCCCTCAGTGATATAACCCGTGTTATCAGGCACCGGGTGGGTAACATCATCACCGGGCATCGTGGTAACAGCCAGGATGGTAATAGAGCCGGCACCTTCGATATCTACAGCCTTTTCATAGCGGCTGGCCAGCTGGGAATATAAATCTCCAGGATAACCGCGGTTGGACGGAACCTGTTCCTGGGTGATGGCAATTTCTTTCATTGCATCGGCAAAGTTAGTCATATCTGTCAGCAGAACAAGAACCTTTCTGCCGTCCAGAGCAAACTTTTCCGCTACGGCAAGAGAGATATCGGGAACCATCAGGCTCTCAACAACCGGATCGGCAGCTGTATGAATGAAAAGAATGGACCGACTTAATGCGCCTCCATCCTCAAGAGTTTCTTTAAAATAGAGGTAATCGTCGTACTTGAGACCCATACCCCCGAGAATAATCAGATCTACTTCGGCCTGAAGGGCGATTCGGGCCAATACCTCATTGTATGGTTCACCGGAAATGGAGAATATCGGCAGTTTCTGACTTTCCACCAGCGTATTGAAAAGATCGATCATCGGAATACCCGTACGAACCATATTCCTGGGGATAATCCTTTTAGCAGGGTTAAAGGATGGACCGCCGATGGATATCAGATTCTCTGATAGTCTCGGACCTTTGTCTCTTGGCTCTCCGGAACCGTTAAAAACTCTTCCCAGGAGAGATTCCGAATAGGATATCTGCATCGATTTACCTAAGAAACGCACCTCATCCCCGGTGGAAATACCCCGGCTTCCTGCAAAAACCTGCAGAGAGACCAACTCATTATCAAGTTTGATAACTTCAGCCAGAGAAGTACCGAAGGATGTAGTTATCTGAGCCAGATCTCCGTATCGTACACCATCAGCTTTAACAATGATTACGTTCCCCGCAATGGATTCAATTTTGCTGTATACCTTGCTCATTTTTTTAAATCCTCCAGAATAGAGGCTGCTCGTTTATCCGTACCGAGGCTCTTGGCCTGCAGTATATCTGCTATCTCTTTTTCGTAGTTCTTAAAACTGTCACTTCGCCATTCGGCGCCGTTGTAATCAAGATATTTCTGTCTCATCTGATAAAACCAGCGCCGGGCTTCCTCTTTATCACCGAAGTTCAGCTCTGTTGCAAGAAGCAGAAGAATCTGGGCAAAAACCTTTTTCTGCCGTTCAGGGGTTACTGCGGCATCAACCGGGTCGAAAGAGTTCTGCTGGAAATAAACAACATCCAGAAATTCACCTTTCTGAAAAATGATGTAGTCCTGAAGGCTTGTACCTTCCTCTCCGACAACTTTCATCATGGCTTCAATTTCTCCGGATCGTGCCAGAATATCATGGGCGTATTTTACATGATCCACAGGCATGATGCCGTTGTACTTACTCCAGGACTCTGTAGGATGAATAGCAGGATATTTACGGGCATCAGAGCGCTCACGGGAAAGTCCGTGAAAAGCGCCCACAACTTTTAAAGTAGCCTGAGTAACCGGTTCTTCAAAGTTTCCACCCGCCGGACTCACCGTACCACCTATGGTTACCGAACCGATATTACCGTCATTCAGCCTGACAATCCCGGCTCTCTCGTAAAAGGCGGCAATACTTGACTCCAGGTAGGCGGGAAAAGCTTCTTCTCCCGGTATTTCCTCCAGTCGGCCGGACATTTCTCTCATAGCCTGGGCCCAGCGGCTGGTAGAGTCTGCCAGAAGAAGGACATCCAGTCCCATCTGCCTGTAATACTCTCCTAAAGTTACCGCGGTATAAACTGATGCTTCCCGGGAGGCAACGGGCATCGAGGATGTGTTACTGATAATAATGGTACGTTCCATCAACGATTTACCGGTCTTGGGATCTATCAGTTCAGGAAACTCTTTAAGAGTTTCAACAACTTCACCGGCCCGTTCTCCGCAGGCGGCTATAATAACAATATCAACCTCGGCATGGCGGCTGGTAATCTGCTGAAGTACCGTCTTTCCAGCTCCGAATGGCCCGGGGATACAGTAGGTACCGCCTTTGGCAACCGGGAAAAAGGTATCCATAAGCCGAACTTTGGAAACCATCGGTTCTACAGGTTTCAAACGTTCTTCATAAAGGGTGATCGGCCGTTTTACCGGCCATTCAAAAAACATTGTGAAAGACTTCTTCCCGCCTCGGGAATCCTCGGCTTCGACAATTTTCTCTGAGACTGTGTAAGAGCCTTCGGAAACAACCGCTTTAACGATGTATTCCTCCCTGAGGTTGAATGGCACCATTACCTTATGTTCGTAGGGGCCTTCGGGAACGACACCCAGATAATCACCGGCATTCACCTTGTCGCCGATACTCACAGAGGGTTTAAAGCTCCACTGTTTCGTACGGCTCAAGGCCTCGAGATACACACCGCGTTCAAGAAAAAAACCTGTTTTTTCGGCCAGTTCAGGCAGAGGATTCTGCAGTCCGTCATAAATCTGCCCCAACAGTCCCGGTCCAAGTTCTACTGCAAGCATTTCTCCGGAGAAATTTACTTCATCCCCTACACCGATTCCTCTGGTCTGTTCAAAAACCTGAAGCTGGGCAACTTCACCCCGTATTCTGATGACTTCAGCTTTTAAACGCTTATCCCCATTCAGGATGTAACCGACCTCATTCATTATGACATTCCCGTCGGCTTTAACAGAAACCATATTTCCGTTGATAGCAACCACTTTCCCTGTTGTACTCATCCGTTATCACCCCCATCCGGGATATCAGTACCCGATGCAGTAAGCACCCGGGCGTAAAGATCACGATATGCAGAAAAACCTCTTTCTTCATCGAACTTTGCACGTCTTTCGAGAATCTGAAGTTTCATTCTGTATGCTCTTAAAAACTCTATATCAAAAAAATGACCCGTAGAAAGCTCCTCGATTTTAAGCCATCTACAGCTGTCCAGATACAATTCTGCTTCAAGGGGAGAGCTTTTGCTCATCGCTTCGGATGCTATTGCCGAAGTTCCGGAAATTGATTCAGAGGCCCTGATGTATTCTTCAGAACTGAGGTTCTGTTCGGCAGCCCGCTGTATTACCAGTTCATTTCTCAGGCTGCGCTCCCAATCACGATAGGAAGCACAAATTCCGGGTGCTTCAGCATCTTCCGGATTCAGGGAAGAAGCAACAAGACCGCCGTAATCGCCATCAGCTATGAACCTCCGGCAGACATCCAGCATCTCTTCACTGTTTACAGGCACCGGCTGATCCGGTCCGATCAACATGGGCAGAGATGCTGATGCGTAATAATATGCAGCCAAAAGATGCCCCCCTATTCCGAGAGCAGAACGGCCAGACGCGGGTTCAGGTATCTACCGAGCATGGCGGCAATTTCTTTGTCAGAGAAGTCATAAAAAGCCGACCCGTCTTTCATTGAGATGCGGAAACCTGCATCAAGACCTTTAAAAGGCTTAATTTCAATACCTGAAGATATTTCTGAGCCGAGCTTTGAAACCAGAACACTTTCCGTCCTGGAAAAGTTTTCCTCAGAAACAAGCACGTCCAATGCGCCGCTATCCGATTCGGAGAGTGTTTTCACAGCTGCACTAACCAGTTCAGATAACAAGCCGGTTTCCAGAGCCTCAGCTGTTTCTGTTACAAGGACCTTCCCGAACAGAGCTTCTATTTCACCTTTAACAGTAAGGATAAGGTCTCGCCCAGCCTGCCTGAGGGCTTCCCGGCCGCTTCGTTCTGATTTTTCAGCATCGGTTTTGGCCGTTTCGCGGATTTTATCAGCATCGCTCTGCGCATTTTGAATAAGCACAACTGCCTGATCTTTTGCCTCAGCAATAATCTGAGCCGCACTTTCTTCGGCATTTTTCACACCATCGTTTTTGATCTTGTCGATCAGTTCCTTGAGTTGAACGTCCATGAACCTTCCTTATTCAATATACCTTGACACTTTCTCACTGATTCGGTCAATTACAATTTTCACCACTTCGGGGTAGTCGTACTTAATCACCAAATCCTGTAGATACATTTTAAGCGAATGAAGCGCCGCCAGAATATCCGTATTGTCTTCCGGAGGAACCCAGTCGCGTAAATCCACTTCAAGCTCTTTTATGCAGGAGACTTCCTTTAAAAGCAAAGCCCGATTCTCCTGCCAGACATAGGGGGTAATCTCCAGATTCTCAAAGCGTGCCGCATAGTAATCCATTAAAGCCTGAATATCATTCTCAGACTCTTCAAGCTCTATTTTGAAGATTTTAACCAAAAGTGATACACGGTCAGGCATAGTACACACCACCTTCGATCCAATTATAGTCTGTCCCTTTCATAAACTGCAAATTTTTATTTCTCAAGAACGGAGCCCAAACTGAAATCACCGATTATCTTAAGCAGGTTACCGTCTCTTTTCAACTGAAGATACCTTCCCGGAAAAGTTACAGGCAGCTTCTCCTTCACCATTTTTTCAACATCAACTTTTATTGATTCTCTTACTTCCTCGGGGATATGATCCAGAGTGGAAATACGGATATGAACAACATACCCTCTGCCATGTGAACTCCCGTATCCCGTTGAGAAATCAGCACCGATATTAAATAACCCGTCCATTTCCTTGTTGGCAGTTCTCCCCCGTTCAGTTCTGTTTGGATGAAGATTGAAGGTCTTACCATATTTATCTTCCAGGGCATCATCAATTTCATCAAACATGGTTTTCATCAGACGTTCCCACCTGATAAGCTTTGGATGGCGCATATTATTTTTACCAGCTCACCATCCAGGAATCAGGAGTTTCATTACGAAGAATGTCAATTAAGGAAAGCTCCAGAACGGCAGCTTTACCATTCAAACTACCCGGCTGTGATTCTTCTGGGGGTACAGGCGGCCGAAAACTGATACTGAAAGTCGAATCACCAATTATTTTTTCAATATTCTCACGAAACTGTGAATCAGCTTGATTATAATTATCAGCAGAAGGTATGGAAAAAAGCATTGAGCCGCCTCCATCACTGTACTGAACAGCTATGGATAAACCCAGATAAGAAGAAAGACTCTCAAGAGAATCTGCTTTCAGCCTTACATCTATCTCTTCACTGCCATCGGAAGCTATATGAACCCGATACCGCTTAAGATCCACTCCGGGAACACGTAAAGACTGCTGTATAAAATCTTTTTCAGTTAAGGGAAAGGGCCAGGGTTCATCTGACCCGAAGGCTCTGCCGAAATCAGCGGAATCAGAACTGAGGAAATAGGTGAGTGAAGCATCGGCACTGCCGTCTTTTTTCAGTCTGATGTCGGTCTCAAGATCCAGACATGAAGATAAAAAGATTACCGGAATTAAAACAAGGAGAGGAAGAAGAATCTTTGTTCTTTTTGTTGCAAGTTCAGCCATAACCCTATCCTAACCGGGAGTGCTGATACGGTAAACCGTTATGACTACCGGACTTCAGACTCAAGTTCATTACGGATTCTCAGGTAATTTTCATAACGGTCCGAATCTATAAGGCCGTCTTCAACCGCTTTAAGGATGCTGCAGCCCGGTTCATGTTTATGACTGCAGGGCTGAAAAGAGCACTTCCCTGGAACATTTTCAAACTCCGGGAACCAATGAGGCAGATCCTCCGGTCTTATACCCCTGACGAGGATTTCTCTTACCCCGGGAGTATCGATAAGATGCCCCCCCCAGGGAGTATCCAGCAGGCGGCCGAAATTCGTTACATGGCGTCCCCGATCATACTTGAGGGAAAGTCCCCCGGTAGTCAGATTCATTCCGGGAATCAGCTTATTGAGCAGTGTGGATTTACCCACACCTGAAGGGCCGAAAAGTACAGCTGTTTTCTTTTCCAGATACTTCAGCAAAACCTCCATACCTTCTCCACTCTCTGCAGAACACTTCAGAACTCTTATTCCCAGGTTTTCCCAGACCTTAATTCTGGAATCCACCCAGGAATCAACACCCTGGTCGATTTTATTCACCAGAATGGAGGCAGGAACATCACCCTGGGCCGCAGCAATTAGTACCCGGTCTACAAATCTCGGTCTGAACGGCGGTGTTTTAGCCGAAATCACCGCCAGCAGCAAATCAATATTCGCTGCAATCACCTGCCAGGATTCCTTCTTCCGGTTCCAGCGGGCAAATCGGTTATTTCGATCCAGCCGGGAAGTAATCAGCCCCGTACCGGAAGCAGAGACTTCATACTCCACACGGTCTCCCGGGGCCAGAGGATTGTAGGAATCGGGATCGCTCTTAAGTTTTTTACCCTTAATCCGGCATTCGTGAATTTCATCAGGACCAGACCTGACATCGTAAATATTCTTGATTCCCCGGTATATGGTTCCGATCAAGATATTTCACCTGCCCAGCTCAAACCATGTAATGCGGCAAAACGCCGATAGCGATCGTTACTGCGTCCTCCATCCGTCACATAAAATGTCCCTGTACTGATACCGCTTTGTGATATGTCACTCCTGTTATCAAGGAGCGTTAAGATACGTCTGCCCACGCCGTCCCGGGAGTCCACCAACGGAATATTGCTGCCAATCATATTTGTAATCGGTTTTATCAGGTGAAGGAAATGAGTACAGCCAAGAACAACCGAGCCGACACCTGAATCCTTTAAAGTATTCACAGCGCGTTCCATAACTGGAACGGCCCCATCATCCCCCTCATCAAGCCATCGCTCTTCAACGTATCTGACAATGTCACCTGCGGCGACTCTGATAACCTCACGGTCTGAGGCAAAAGATGAAACCAGGCTGTCAAGATAGGGCGAGTCCACAGTTCCCGAAGTTGCAAGTATTCCAATAGGGCCATCCACCTTAAGACCTGCAGCCGGCTTGACTGCAGGGACAGTACCCACAACCGGACAGGGAGAAACAGCTCTGATTTCGTTCAACGCTGTTACCGAGGCGGTATTACATGCCACAACCAGCAATCGGGGAACCCCAATCTGCAGCATTCTTTCAACAGCACCGACAACAGCAGCCTTTACCGCGACTGGGGTAAGTTCGCCGTAGGGGAAATTGGCAGAATCTGCAATATAACTGAAATGAAGATCCGGACGGCGGTTTTTTACCCAGTCAAGATACGGTAATCCACCAATCCCTGAATCAATAAAAGCTATGGAAGATTCAATCATCGCCGAAAAGCTCGGCAAAAGCCTGACGGTCACTGCCATTCGAGCTGTCATTCTTTTTACCGGCACCGGCATCCGCCGCCGGAGAAAACCAATCGCAGAAATTTGCCCGGTCTTTCTCGAGTACCGGTTCGCTCACAGTTTCATGACAGTCGTTTGGCTCACCAGGAGAATAATGACGGCAGTTTCGACAGGTTTTCAGCTCTTTTCCACACACACTGCAATGAGTGGTTCTGTAAATCGGAGCCGTAAATGAAGCCCCGCAATTGGCACAACTTGGCATATCGACTTGATACTACCTTGAGAATATTCCCGTTGCAACCGGGGCTTTTAAAGAATAACCTTAAGATTGTGTTTGAATATAAAACCTGTACATATGAAAATTGTACAAAATCGGCCTGGGCAGAATCTGTATTCTGCCGGGAACATCACCCCTCGGCTCTGGATTATGAACGGGAAATCCGCAGGGAACTTACCATTGGTAATAAACAACTTGAAAACCGTGATTTTTCCGATCTGGATTTTTCCGGGATAGTACTGGACGACTATGACTTCCACTACTGCCGGTTTACCCGGGTTCGATTCAGCGGGTCATCCTTGAAAAACACGCGGTTTCTGATGTGCCTTCTGGATAATATTGATGCTGCAGAATGTGTATTCACCGGCAGCAGGATGATGAGTGTTCTTGCAGCCGGGAGTGATTTTTCAAGCTGTGATTTCACCGGTTCTGATTTAATCAACGTCAATTTCAACGGGATACAGGCTTTCAATGCTGTTTTTGATGAATCTGACCTCTTCTACAGCCGGTTTATCAATGCTCAGGCCGACGGAGCCAGCTTTCAGGACTGCAACCTCAAGCGAGTCGATTTTACAGGAGTTAATCTTAACGGTGTTAACTTTACCGATTCCAACCCTGAAGAATCCTATATCACCCGGGAGGAAGAAAATTGAAACTTCTCAGTCATTTCCCGGCCATAGGGGTAAGCAACACCTACATCATCGGTTCAGCTGAAGGCGGAGATGCCATTCTTGTGGATCCCGGCCGTTTTGATGTAACTCTGCTGAATCTGATTGAGGATAACAACTTCGACATTAAAACAGTTCTGGTTACCCACGATCATGAAAATCATATCAAAGGATTAAAAACCCTTATGAAGATTTACAACCCTGCGGTCATTGCCGGAAGTGGAGAAATATTCGATATCCCGACGAAAAGGGTGGAAGACGGTGAGAGTATCATCTGTTCAGGTTTCCCGGTTGAAGTGATTGAGGTTGAGGGACATTCATCGGACAGCAGGGTTTACCGTATCGCCTCTTATATCTTTACCGGAGATGTCCTTTCCGCAGGCCGAATCGGCAGTTCCTCCACAAGCTATACCAGGGAACTGCTGCTTCAGTCCATCAAAACCAAAATTATGTGTTTGAATGAAGATCTGCTTGTACTTCCGGGACACGGTCCTCCTACAAGTATTTCTGCTGAGAAAAGGTGGAATCCGGATTTAAGAACTATCCAGTGAATTGAAATATTCTATTCCCAGTTCTGAAAGAATAGTGCTGAAACGATTGGGAACAACAGCAGAAAACCGTTTTTTCCCAATCTCAGGCAGTTGAATGGCCAGTTTCCAGGAGTGCAGCATCAGAGAGGCATCGGGAAATGCCGGATTTTTCCGATTGTAGATCGGATCTCCCAGAACGGGACAGCCTATAGACTGTAGATGAACACGGATCTGATGGGTTCTCCCGGTGAGTATTCTCAACTGAATGAGGCTGAAACCTCTGGATTCACTTAAAATCCTGTACCGCGTAAGAGCATATTTCGCGTTTCTTGTTCTGATTGTAAATTTTTTTCTATCTCTGGGGTCGCGGCCTATGGGTTCTTCAATTTCACCTTCGCTGAACGGGGGTGCTCCCCGTATAACGGCCAGGTATGTTTTTTTAACGCTGCGGTCGCGGAACTGAGCTGAAAGGAACTCCAGTGCCCCTGTATTTTTTGCCGCTATGATTAAGCCGGAAGTATCCTTGTCCAGCCGATGAACAATACCCGGACGAATACGATCGCCTCCAAAAGCCGTTTCCAATTTATTACAACGGTATAAAAGCCCCTGTACAAGGGTTCCATGTGTATGCCCATACGCAGGGTGTACCACCACACCCTGTGCTTTATCGATAACAATACAATTCTCATCCTCGTATACGACATTCAGATTAAGGGGTTCCGGATTGATTTCAGAAGAGGGGAGGTTGTCCCATTCGAGAAGAATGGCATCACCGTCCTTCAAACGCCTGGAAAATTTCAGCTCCTCCCCGGATAAATTCCTTACACTTACAGAACGCTTAGAGATCTGACTTCTGGAAAACAAACCGAGTGACGCAACAAAGCTGTCAACCCGGATTGTTTGTTCACCGGGAATCTGAACATGAAACTGCTCACTGTTCATCGGTTTGTTTTTCCGCCTTCTTCCGCCTGCTTGTATTAATGATAAGGTCTACCGTCGCGATTACCAGAGAAACACAGACAGCCGATCCGATGATAATACCGATATCATTACCGTCCCGTTGAGAACCCATGGAATAGGAAGGATTGAAATCATTTACCGCATACATGGAAAAATCATAAATCAGTGAAGATGCGAAAAATGTTATGGGATAACTCCCGATGGCTACAACTTCATACCGCCTTAAATCATGAGCCCAGAGGGGGAACTCTTCTGGGCTGTAATCTTCAGGCAGCAGCGGATCGGGCGGCGGCAGCTGCTGAGCCGGAAGCATTGAAAACCCACTGTAAGAAATCAGTATCAGCAGAAATAAACCTTTCTTCATTCCCTTCCGCCAAACAGAGTTGTCCCGATACGCAGCATGGTACTGCCCTCGGCAACGGCCCATTTATAATCTGAGCTCATCCCCATAGAGAGAACAGGGACACCTTCAATGGAGGCTTTAAGTGACTCGGACCATTCACGGCACAGGGAAAAACAGTTACGGACAACGGTTTCATCATCCACAAACGGAGCCATGGTCATCAAACCCCGTAATTTCAAATAGGGCATCTGTGCAATCTGAGCGGCGGCATCCGACAAAGACTCCAGGTTATGAAAACCGGATTTGGAACTCTCTCCGGAAGTGTTCACCTGCAGCAGGATTTCCAGGGGAGATTTAATGCTTTCCCTGAAATGGGAAAGACGTCTTGCAAGCTTCAACGAATCCACTGAATGCACAGCAGTATACCTGTGGTCGATTTTACTGACTTTGTTACTCTGCAGATGTCCGATAAGGTACAAAGGATACTTTTCAGAATCGAGTCTCATGAATTTTTCTGAAGCCTCTTCAACCCGGTTCTCACCGAAAATCCGAAGCCCCGAAGAATAGGCTTCGATTATCTCTTCAACACTCCGGGTTTTCGATACGGCCATAACGGTAATGGCGTCCGTATCTCTTTTGCAGTCAGCTGCGGTTTTTTCCAGATTCTCCTGAAACAGTTTCCAGTTATCCTTAATCGACATATGGATATTATGATAAGGAGCTTGACGTATTACAACCATATCACTAACGTTGATATCGAGCTTCCGGGGTGGCCTGTAAGGCCTGAGATTACACTCGTGAACCTGATCCGGATTATGCTGGCGTAGGAACGGGGCTCTTCTTAACCCGGAACCATCCTTATCAACAGGAGTGGTTCCATGAAACCAACCC
>QNBK01000026.1 GCA_003644105.1 Spirochaetota bacterium
CGATTCACAAGACCCAGATTGAATTCTGTAATCATATCGAGAAGCTGCAGGATTTCCGGCTTTTCATCGGCCATATCCAGTATTGAGTTCTCATATCCATGAATATCAATCAACTTGAGAAAAGTATGTCCATGCCCGATATCAGCACTGTTGAGACTTTTAAAAAAACCCACAGAGCTCTTTGAAGATGCAGCCTCCCCCCAATTAATCGGAGACCAATGTGTTGTCTTTCCCGGATCCGGAGGATTGTACTTTTTAAATTCATCCCAAGTTTCAAGAGGATGTTCAATAACCGCACCAATTATACCATCATCATTTGTCTGCCACTTACATTCCCAGGGATCAATAAAAAGATGATTTTTCCGAGCATAATCAGGGAATTCAGGATTGGTGGTGTTTTCAAAAGAACTCAGATCTGGAAATAAAACGGGGTGAGAAGCCATGAGACAGTAGAGTTCTTCATTATTATAATGGTGCCAGCATGAGTCGTTAACATGAAAAATCATAGGAATAGAATCCGGATGATCAAAGTGAATCGCTTTCAATAAATTCATACGAGTGCTTATCAAGCCAGTGCTCCTTTCCCTAAATACAAGAAACTAAATGATTTTCTCCAACTTTACGCCATTACTGTAGATATAAGCAAATAAAATGTTATAACAAACAAATCCTTCTCAATTCACCGATGGTATTATTTTCGTGCGTACGTGTGTTACACGTTCATTAAATTTTTCTCAAAAAAGAAGGGAGTTTAGGATGAAGAAAGTCTTTATCTTATTTACACTTATCGCATTGTTAGGTGTAACTTCGACAATGCTTTTTGCCAATGGGCAGAAAGACAGCGGATCTGAAAAAAGCTCGGTTACGTTCTGGCTGGCTGACTATGAAGGCATCGATCATGATTATGTAAAAGAAATCGAAGCCGCGTTTGAAGCAGAGAACCCTCAATACGATCTGGAACTGCTCGTTGTTGACTGGAACGCTTTGAATGACAAGCTCACCACTTCACTGGCAGCAGGTACACCTCCGGATGCCTCAATTATCGGTACAAGGTGGATTCTTGAATACATGGATCTGGGTGTAATCGTACCCCCTCAGGATTATGTCTCTAAATCCACATTTGATAATATTGCCCCTGGTGCCATGGAAGCTGTCGTTGACGGTACCCTGATGGGGATTCCTTTCGCAGCCGGTTCCAGATTCCTTGCAATCAACACTTCCCTGACTGATAAAGTTCCCTCAACAATGGAAGAGCTTGAGCAGTATGCTATCGAAGCAACAAAAGATGGTAAATACGGTCTGATAATGCCCGGTGGAAAACACTCCGAACTTACTGACTTTGCGTATTATTTCTATTCAGCCGGTGGTGATTTTTTTGATATCGGCGGTAAGAGCACTGTAAACTCAGCTGCTGGTGTTAAAGCCCTTGAATTTATGGTTAAACTGGCCAATGAAGACAAGGTTGTGCAGGAAGGTTACCTGTCTCAGAGTAGAAAACAGGCACAGCCTATTTTCATGGGTGGAAAAGCTGCTTATGTAATGATCGGTGCCTGGGCTCAAACTGAATACGATAAAATGAATGCTGATTGGGATATCAAGTATGCCCAGATTCCTCCTTTTGCCGGAAATGATCCTGCACCGCTTATCATTACCGACTCAATTGCCCTCTTCAAAGATGGAAAAAATCTGGAAGGCATTGGTAAATTTATCGATTTTCTCTACCAGGACAAGTGGAAAGCACCTCTGGACAAGCAGATGGGGTTCCCGCCTGTAACTATTACGGCAGCTCAACGTCCAGAATTCCAGACTCCGATGTATGCCGCAATGGCCGAAGCCAACTTGAATGCTAAAGGGTGGCCTCTTGTTACCGGATGGCCTGAAACTTCCAGCATCATGTGGGATGCCATTCAGAAAGTAGAACTCGGACAGATGTCTGCACAAGATGCTCTGAACGAAGCTGCCGCAGCTATCGATGCGTTGTAAATAACGAGTCGACTCTGATTCTGTTTTTCCAACGAGGGGGGGGAAGGATTCCCTCCCCTTTTTTATATTCTTTCTGGAGTGTTTACATGAGCGATACAACGTTGACTCTACGTAACAGGAAAATAAAGGGAGAAGCGGCACTGGCTTATGCGCTTCTTGCTCCTGCTGTTCTACTGATGCTTATCTTTATGGTTTATCCAATCTTTTATGTTTTTGTTATTTCACTTTTCAAGACAAATAAACTGGCCAAAATCCAAAGCTTTGACGGATTTAAAATCTATGCTGAATTGCTTTCATCTAAAGATACATGGATTGTAATCGGCCGTTCCATGCTGTGGACGGTGCTTGGTGTTACCACGAAAACGATATTCGGACTGATTATAGCTCTTTCCCTGAACGTAAAATATGTCGGACGTAAAATCTCCAGGCTGCTTTTTATTGTACCCTGGGCCAGTTCCATCCCGATCAGTGTTATGCTCTGGCAATGGGTTGTACATAGCGAATTCGGTTTGTTGAATCATACTCTAAGATTAATTGGTGTTATGAATCCACCCGTCTGGCTGGGACAGGCAGGGACAGCTTTTCTTTCCTGTATGTGGGTAGATATATGGCTTGGCATTCCATTTATGGCTCTTGTATTTCTAGCCGCTATGCAGGCTGTTCCTCAAACTCTTTATGAAGCAGCTGAAATTGACGGTGCATCAAGATCTCAAAAATTTAAATATGTAACTTTACCGGGAATTGCCGCAATATTACTGGTTGCAACCCTGCTCTCCAGTCTCTGGACTTTCAATGACTTTAATACAGTCTACATCCTGACAAAGGGAGGCCCTGCAGGATCAACAAATATCCTGATTACCTATGTCTATATGAATAGTTTTGAGTGGCTGAAGTGGCAGAAAGCTTCTGCACTGTCAATATTCACATTTCTGATTTTATCAACTGTAAGTGTCCTATACGCCAGAATATACTTTAAAAGGGAGGAAATGTAGATGGATTTAACTAAAAAAAACCGCATAAGAATAACAAATTCATTTGTTATCCTTCTTACAATGGCGCTTCTGCTGCTTATGCTCTTCCCATTCTTTGTGATGCTGGTCTCTATGCTGAAAACATCCAAAGAGATATACCACATCCCTCCATACTGGCTGCCGAAACATCCCACTTTAAAAAACTTTTCATTGGTTTGGAACACTTTTCCACTGGCCGCATTCTTTAGAAATTCACTCATCATTGCGTTGGGAACTGTTGCTCTCAATACGTTTATCAGCGTACCTGCTGGATACGCTGTTGCCCGGTTACACTTCCCTGGTAAGAAATTCATACTTTTTGCATTTCTGATAACTCAGATGTTTTCACCGGTTGTCGTGGTAATCAGTCTTTTTAAAATCATTATAAAAATTCACCTGATTGACACTTATCTCAGCGTCATTATAGCAAATGCGGTTTTTACAACACCTTTTGTGATATGGATGCTGAATGGATATTTCTCAGGAATCCCGAAGGGAATAGAAGATGCCGCCAGAATTGACGGCTGCAGCAGAGTAGGAGCCTTACTGCGTGTAATCCTTCCCATTGCTGCCCCGGGCCTTGTTACCACAATCATTTATACATTTATCTATGGTTGGAATGATTTCATTTTTTCTCTGTCTTTTCTTCAAACCGGAAATAAATATCCCCTCACCATGGGGCTTTATCAGTTTGTCGGAAGATTTGCGATTCAATGGGAACAATTATTGGCAGCTGCATTTCTGGCAATTTTACCGGTACTGATACTGTTCTTTTTAGTTGAAAAACAGCTGGTATCCGGGCTTGCCGGCGGCGCGGTAAAGGAGTAATTCACCATGTCAAACAAAGTAAAGATCGGTATTATCGGCCTGGGCTTTATGGGCACCACCCATTTCCAGATTCATCAGAAACTGGGGAAATCAGAAATTATCGCAGTAGCCGATGTGGACGAAAAGAAACTCAGCGGTGATTGGAGTGATGTTGTCGGGAACATTGGCGATTTCGACTATTCAAAACCTATAAATATGGACGGCATAAAAACCTACAGCAATGCTATGGATCTGATAAACAATCCAGATGTTGAAATGGTAGATATTTGTGTTCCAACATTTTTACATGAAAAATATGCTGTTGCAGCCTTGAAGAACAACAAGCATGTTTTCTGTGAAAAGCCCATAGGTAGAAATCTGAAAGATGCTGAAAGAATCACGGAAGAGGCCGAAAAAAGTGTCAGATTCTTTTCTAACGGACTCTGCGTCCGATACTGGCCGGAATACCGGCATGCCTTTGAACTCTATACATCAGGCAAACTCGGTAAGGTTAAAAGTGCCGTCTTTAAACGCGTCTCACCAAGTATTCACGATAATTCATGGGAAGACTGGTTTATGAAGGAGAAACTCAGCGGTGGAGCTCTTCTGGATCTTCATCTGCACGATACAGACCTTGTCAGGTACTTCTTTGGGAAACCTGTTTCGGTAACATCATTCGGGATGGAGGGGTTCAGATCAGATTCCGGAATCGATCACGTGGTTACCAATTATGATTTCGGTGATGGAACCCTTATCATGGCCGAGGGAGGATGGGATCCGGCCAAAGCAGCTCCATTTGAAATGAGCTTTCAAATAGTCTGCGAAAAAGGAACCATACGGCTGTCAGAGCAGGGCTATAAAATCATACACGAAGATGGAAGTATTGAAGAGCCTGAACCAGCTACTGAGGAATTGCCAACAGGCTGGCACGTTGAGATTGATTACTTCCTTTCCTGTATTATAAACAATGTACAGCCTGATAAGTATCTCAGCACTGCAGAGATGCGAGAATCTATGGCGATAATTGAAGCAGAAGAATTATCAATTAAAGAAAAGCGTTCTGTAAAGATTGTTTATTAGGGAGGTGACAAATGAAATACTACAAAGCCATCAACTATTGGGTACTCGGCGGTTTCGAAGGGGAAAAGTCACCTTACCAGGCGATTGATGATGCAGCCGGCTTTGGTTTAGACGGAATAGAACTGACTTTCGGTGATTGCATCAAAGAAGATATTACCTCGGATGAATGCGGAAAAATCAAATCATACGCAGAACAGAAGAATATCGGCCTGAAAACAATGGCTGCCGGATTCTACTGGGGCTGCTCTTTAGGCTCTGATGATCCTGAGGAACGCTCTAAAGCTGTTGATTTCACCTTCAAATACATACAGGTTGCCTCATGGCTTGGAGTGAATAAGATACTGGTTGTGCCAGGTGCAGTGGATGTGGCCTGGGACGATTCAAGACCGGTAACCTCTTATGCCGATGTTTGGAAGTACTCAATTGATTCACTGAAACAGGTATTGGATGCCGCAGAAAACAGCAATGTAACAATCTGTCTGGAAAATGTCTGGAACAAGTTCCTGCTATCACCGATTGAATTCAGTTTTTACCTTGATCAGTTTGATTCTGATTTCATCGGAGTTTATTTTGATGTCGGTAATTCCATGCTGAATGGATACGCAGAACACTGGATCGAGATTCTGAAAGACAATATCAAAGCGGTACATTTTAAAAACTTTAAAAGAGATGATTGCGGTGGAACACTCCACGGATTCGGAGAGAACATTTTAGAGGGAGACGTCAATTATTCAGCTATTTTCAGGGAATTGAAAAAAATTAAATACTCAGGACCGATAACTGCTGAAATGATTCCATTTTCCAGGCTGCCGGATCTTGTCCTCCCTGATATGAAACTGGCCGCTGACACAGCAAAGAGTTTAATCACACTGCTCAACGGATAGACCGTTTATATAAGTACACATAAAGGTATGTTATGCCAAAGAAAGTTTTAGCTCTTCATTGCCACCCCGACGATATTGAGTTCATGATGGCCGGCACTCTGTTCCTGTTAAAGGATGCAGGCTTTGAGATTCATTATATGAACATGGCCAACGGCTGTTATGGAAGCGCTGTATATTCAAAAGATAAAGCTGCAGTAGTACGCCGGGATGAGGCGATACAGGCCGCCAGGTTCCTTGGTGCCGATTTTCATGAAAGCATCACCGATGATTTAGGAGTCTATTACACTCCTGATTTAATTAGAAAGACCCTATCTATAATCAGGACTGTTGCACCGGATATTGTACTTTTACCCTCACCGGAAGAATACATGGAAGATCATATGAATACCTGTAGAGTTGGCGTTACTGCCGCATTCTGCAGGGCAATGCCGAGTTTACAATCTATTCCTGATGTTGCGCCTGTAGGGAATGATTTAACAATTTATCATGCAATGCCCTACGGTCTGACAGATGGGATGAGGAATAAAATCATCCCTGATTTCTATATTGATATTGAAAGTGTCATCGAGAAAAAACGGACAATGCTCGGATATCATAAAAGCCAGAAAGAATGGCTTGATGAGAGTCAGGGAATTGACTCTTACCTTGATACAATGCAGGAAATGAGTGCCTCTATGGGTAGTAACTCAAAAACCTTCAATTTTGCCGAAGGCTGGAGAAGGCACTCTCATATCGGATTCTCAGCAAATGAGATGAAACCATTAGAAGAAATTCTTTCAAAAAAGATTGCCATTCTGCCTGAAAACAATAAAGCATAATGAATACACTATCTGAGATCCTGGCTATTTTTTTCAGTTTCAAACCTTACGTGATGCTGCCGATTTTAATGCTGGCAATTGCCTTGATTGTAAGGATGAAGCTCTCATCTGCTTTATCATCCACACTGAAACTGGCTGTCGGATTTGCCGGTATATTTATTGTTTTTGCTTTCTTCGTAGACAATATACAGCCTGCAGTAAAAGCCATTATGACGGTCAGGGGATTAGAATTCCCTGTTCTGGATGTGGGCTGGCCCCCACTTGCAGCAATCACCTGGAGTTCCTCAATTGCTCCCATCTCAATACCACTCATTATCATTATCAATGTTGTTATGATTGCAACAAATACGACAAAAACCATCTATATCGATATGTGGAATTTCTGGCACCTGGCTCTAATGGGAGCATTTGTTTTAAATGTGACTGAGAACTTTTTTCTGGGCATTTCGGCTGTTGTTATCATTACCGTTTATACAATAAAAATGGCCGATTGGGCCGCTCCTCATCTTGAGACTCAGAGTGATTTACAGGGAATTACAATTTCACCGATTTCTGTTGTTGGCCTGCTTCCATTCTCAGTAACAATGGACTATATCTACGATAGAATCCCCGGATTTAAAAACCTCAATTACAACCCTGAAAAGGGAAACAGCAGGATTGGGCTCTTCTCTGAGCCAATGGTTATCGGAATTATTATTGGTGTTCTTCTGGGTATCGCTTCAGGATATTCAATAAAACTGATTATGGAGCTGAGTGTACACCTTGCAGCTGTGATGTTCCTGCTGCCGAAATGCGGCGGTCTGATCGGTAAAGGTATTGAACCGATTTCTCAGGCCTTGAAAAAATGGATTGAGAAAAGATTTCCCGGAAAAGATAAGCTTTATGTTGCTGTTAATCCTGAAGTCCTGATGAATAATAAATCTGTAATGATCAGCGGCTTGATTCTTATGCCGATAGCTTTGTTAATCGCTCTGATTCTCCCGGGAAATAAAGTACTGCCCCTCGGGGACCTTCCAAATCTTATTTCAATCATATCGGTTACCGTACTGGTGAGTAAGGGCAATGTTATCCGCAGCATAACAACAGGGATACCGATCGTCGTCACATTCCTCCTGATTTCAACAAAACTGGGTGGTCTTATTACCAGACTCTCTGCTGAAGCAGGAATGTCATTCGGTGAAGGACAGGAGATTACGGCTTTCACCGACGGTGGAAATCATTTCCGTTTTTTCCTCTTGAAAATTTATGAGGGAAACTGGATTGCAATCGGGATAATCCCGGTTGTGGCAGGAATGATGTATCTGAGTTACCGAAAAGCTGAGAGCCTTAAAGTATCCGTTTAATAGATATGAATCAATCTAGCCCCCTGAGTCATCCGAAATTCATTGTTATAGTTTAATAAACAATGACCCTTTTTCAGCTGATCTATAACAGGCGAAAAGAAGTTCCAGGTTATGAATAGCATCCGAACCGTCTGTAAACTTTTTCTCTAGAACTGACTGTGCATGACTACCGATCTGCAGCTGATAGATGTTTAAACGCTCTCCAGGATCTATATTGTCACTCACTAAACCGGTGTCCAATTCCAGCCGAAGCCGTACCGGATCTGAATCATCTCCAGACAGCTGAAAAAGAGTTCCAAAAGATCTCAGTACTGCATTAGAACCATATACTTCATAGCCCAGATTTGACAATGTTCCTATAAGACCTCCCCGAGGCTGATTAAATGCAACCCGGGCAGATCCAGTTAAACCTCGACTTGTTTTGAACTGGATAAATGCTCCGTTTTCAACATTTATATCGAGTGTTCGGGGCGTGAGAGAGCAGGCAATTTCTGTAATCTTATCAATAAGAAGGTATTCAGCCATATAGAGACAATGTGTTCCAACATCACCCAGAGGTCCGCCAATTTCCTCAGGTTTTGCACACCTCCATGTTTCAGCTTCTTCCATGGTGGAGCCAAATAGAAACTCCATATGAAGAGATATGTCATTTACAGCTCCAATTTCACCATTCTGAATCAACTCCTGAGCCTTAGTATTAAAGACATTTTTCATCATCATATGATCAACTGCGAGGCTCACATTATTTCTTTTTGCCAAGTCCCGCAACTTCCGAGCGTCGCTCAGGGTATGTGCAATTGGTTTTTCAATTAAGCAATGCTTCCCTTTATTAATGGATTTTTCGGCTATTGCAGCATGGCTGGAATTGTTGGTGGCAATAAATATCGCATCTATCTGCTTATCATCCAGAAGTTCGTCAATGGAATCATACCACTTAAGACCTAATGCCTCGGCAGAATAACGCCTGGAAGAATTTATATCAGTCGCACCAACCAATTCTGCGAGAGGATGTCCACTAAAACGAGCTACATCCAGGCCGAATCCTTCTTTCGCAATCCTGTTTTCAGCGATTCCACCAAATCCAACGATACCATACCTTATTTTTTTCATTGTCCTTCCTGCATTTCACTAATTGAGGCAAGAACTATTTCTGACATTGTTTTTAATTGTTCTCTGCTCAGCCCATAAAGCGGAAGATGAGTAAACCGCCTGTTAAACACCTCTTCGGTTACAGGACAGGATGCTTCTATAGATTCAATATCATAACCAAGCTGCTTCAATATTTCAAATTTATACAATGGGGCAAAATGTGGAATATTCGTGAGTCCACGATCGGTCATCTTTTTTTTAAGAACCTGAACATCACCGCCGGCCTTCTCCGGATCTATCTGAAGCAGATATAAATGATATGTAGATTTAATTTCATCACTGTCTAATTTCTGCGGAATTATAGCCGGATTCGTACTGAATATTTTCGTTAGAAACTCCGCATTTCCCCTTCTTTCTCCAATGATGTCATCAATTCTTCCAAACTGCCGTAGAAGCCCAAGGGCTTGAATCTCAGTTGATGAAGAATTCCCCGGTGAGAAATAACCGTATTTTCCCTTTACTGCTGTAACATCATAGAGCCAGTTCTTTATGGCTCTTGACATATCAAGCCCGAGAAAACGGGCTTTTTTCAACTCTTCACTGAATGGGAGAGTACAAGTAACAATACCACCCTCACCAAAAGAAGTTATATTCTTCACCTCATGAAAACTGAAGGAGGCAAAGTCTCCGATTGTTCCGATTTTCCGCCCTTTGTAAACGGCTCCAAAAGCATGTGCGGCATCTTCAAGAACAACAATATCATGCTTTTTAGCCAGAGCCATAATCGGATCCATATCAACAGGCCAGCCGCCGATATGCACCGGGATTATCAGCTTGGTTTTACTGCTTATCTTTCTTTCTACATCAGTCGGATCCATATTCAACGTATATGGATCGACATCTGCAAATATCACTTTTGCCCCGACGGAAAGAGGGTATGACATAGTCGCAATAAAAGTTATTGCAGGGACAATTACTTCATCCCCTTCTTTCAAACCCGCATATTTCCCTGCAATCTCAAAGCCGGCGGTGGCATTTGTAATAAAGGTACTGTCCTTAATACCCAGATAGCTGTCAACTTTCCGTTCAATCTCCTGAACCTTATCTCCGAGAGATAGTTTACCGGGAGCAGAACCTAATCCTGAAAGAGTTGTAATTGCTTCTCTGGTTTTCTCGAAAGCTGTTTCATACGCTGCTCCATCACCTTGTATCAGAAAACGTACAAACTCCAGTATGTCCTCCGGACTGTAATTTTCGCCAACTGCAGCCCATGGAACCTGAACCTCACCTGTATTATACCTGAAATCCGAACTGTTCTTATCCGACATGCTCAATGCCCACCTTTTATGATTAAAACTTCTATGACTGATTCTAAAGGGATACTGAGTTCAATGCTCTATATATTTCTCTCCAATGTCTGGATTATTTTACGATTTGATGATTGGAATTCAGAGGGGGGGAGTCCCTCGTGTTTACTGAAAACTCTATTGAAGTAGTTATAATCTTCAAATCCCACAGCATGAACAATCTCTTTAATTGTCAGATTTGAATTCAGGAGTAGTTTCTTTGCTGCATCTATTCTGGTTTTTTGAAGATATTTACTGAATGAATATCCGGATATGTCCTTGAATAAAGAACTGAAATAGTTTGAGGACAGGTAAACAGACTCAGCAACATCATTCAGATTTATCTTTTTATGATAATTATGTCTTATAAAATCCTGTGCGGTTTCCACCCTATGACTGTTTCTGTCCGGCTCAGATTTCCTATAATCCCATTCCAAAAAAGATATTTTAAGCTTCTGTAATTCATTCTCGAGTTCCATTTCTTTGTTTTTATATTCAAGTATTTCTTTATCTTTTTGTAATACTTCATTCTGCAGATAGAATTCATCTTCTACCGAGATTATGTAATTCGACATAACATTCAGAAGATCGACTCCGATAATCAGCTTATTTACATCCAATACTCTGGTATTAAAATATGCTTCCTTCAGTTTTTTATATGGTATTCCTGTCTGTTCAACCTCTTTAAAAATACTTTCAAACTGGTTCTCACCTGGTTTCGTTGTTAAAACCTGGCCCGTAAAGATTGAACCGATCTCAACGCCTTTATACTCAAGATTTATAACTGCATTTGTCAATCCCGCATGGCATTCATAAAGGCAATAATTCATGTCCTTTTTTGCTTTGTCCAGAGCATCACGATCACTCTTAAGACAACGTTTCAATCCTTCTGATGTTGATTGAAGAAGCTTGCAATACTCATTTCTTTCAAACTTGGGATAGAAATCATATTGCCCCCTCTTCGGATGGAAGAAAGATATTATCAAGCCGGTATTCTGATAGAATACTTTTCGGAGTTCATCAATAAAGCCAAGCTTATCCAGGCTGGTAACAACCCCTTTTCGCTTCTTCATTTACAGCTTCCTGTTATATTGATCGGTCTCTTGAATCATCTACCCGGTGGTCTGCTATATTCTAGCACAACAAAAAAGAGCGATGGAATGGATTCCTTAAAACCTGTAGAATACTGTCCATGCCCAAAACACCTCAGACATCCGCCATAAGATATATCAGCCACGGTGCAAACGATCTTTTCTGGTTCATTCTCCCCCTTGTATTGCCACTGCTGTTGGTACGGTACAACCTTTCATATGCCCGGGCCGGTGGTATCCTGTCTTACTACCTGGCAATTACTGCGGTCGGATCGTACTTTATGGGGAAAATCTCCGATTGGATACCAAGACGACTCATCATGGGTATCGGTTTCTACATTGCGGCTGCCGGCCTGATAGCCGCTGGATTTGCCGGAGGCTTTACATCTTTTCTCATCTTTCTGGCAATTACCGGTCTGGGCGTAAGCACCTTCCATCCGGCCATGTATGCACATATAGACGAAACCTTCAGAGAAGGAAAAGCAAAGGTTCTGGGATCTTATGAAGCTTCCGGGACAACTGCAATCCTTTTAATGTTCCTTATTAACGGTGCATTGCTGGGAACTATCGGCACCCGGGGCGTAATGACAATAACCGCAATACCGGCTTTGATAATGGGCACTTTACTTATAAAGACCAAATCGATAGATACCGGTACACCACGGATTAAAAAATCATCCGGAAACATAAATCAGGAACAAGGGGAACATCCGCCGGTTATTCTCTTTATACTATTTCTGCTCAGTATCGTACTGAGAATTGCTTCGGTAATGGCCATATTGAACTTTCTGCCGACTATTTTCACCAATCATTTCGGTTTACAGCCCGATCATGCAGCCCTGGCGTCCGGACTTTTTTTTGCAGGTGGGATTGCCGGTTCTCTTGCCGTTTCCCACTTTTCCAGATCCGACCGTTCCTACCGTGTACTGGTTTTTGGATCTCTTCTGCTGGCTCCTCTTATTGCCGCGATGGCTTTGGATGTACCAATGGTGTTTCATTACATCACGGTAATAATACTTGGCAGTATTGCGTCCGGATTAGTAATAAATCAGAATCTGATTCTTACTTCACTCGGATCCAGATTCGGTAAAGGTGAGGCTTTTGGAATCCTGATGGCTGTGATGACTCTTTCCCAGTCAATCAGTCCGGCTCTTTTCGGTCTGAGTGTCGACAGCTGGGGATTTTCAACTTCCCTTCTGATTTTCTCCTTCCCGGTATTGGCCAGTGCCGGTCTGCTGTTTATCCTCTCAAAACACATTTTGAAAGTTACCAGATTGTAGTATTAGATATCCGATGATTCATAAATATATTTAATAATGACAGTTACTTCGATATAGATTATGATATGGTATCGGCCATCTGAAAAAAGGAATATATTCATAAAAAAAATTGCCTTACTGCTTGTTGTCTCAGCCCTTCTTGCCCCTTCTGTATTTGCCGCTCCTTCAGATGAAGAAGTTGAAGAAGCTTTCTCCGGAGTATTCGCCGCTTACGGTGCCATCTTTCTAACCTCCATAATGGGACAGACCATCACCGGGATAGCCATGGATATGAATATGGAAGTCACCCTTAAGGGTTAAGGGGGGCTCTGTCAGTCGTCTGGAAATGCAGGTTAAAAACGAAGAACTGGTAATGATGAAAGCTAATGGTAAGAATTATGACTATCTCAAGGATGCAATGGATTTCTGAAGACCGATGATTTAAGTGGATTACATTTTTGCAATATTGAGAACTTTGTTTTAGAATTATTGGGAATGCCGGATTAGCAACACTTACCGGCTATAAGGATGATACGATGAAAAAGACAACACTGATTCTCGGTATAGTCAGTATGCTGACTATCTCGGTTCATGCCCTTGATATTACTCTGGAGTCAGCCGCAGAGCTGGCTCTGGGGAATAACAGGGCATTAATGGCCGGTTACTCAGATCTGAGGATACTCGACCGAACCAAGCGTTCCGGCTGGAATGAATTTTTACCTGAAATTTATGCAGGAACCGGTTTTTCAAGACCCAACCAGCCAATACTTTTTGTCCCCGGAATGAACAGTGATTGGAATTACAGTATTGCCATTGGAGGTTCACTCAATCTTTCCGCTTCTACGGCTTACCGAATCGGTGCCAGCCGGCTGGCATGGGAACAGGGTCTGATTGGAATTACCGAGTTCGAACATGCCCTTGTGAGAGATGCACGCAAGTCTTTTCTCGGCTTGTTACTCCTGAGAGATACCATCAGTATTTATGAACTTATGGTGGAAACAGCCGAGGGCCGGTACAATCGCGCCGCCCGGCGTTTTGAGCTCGGGGATGCCAGAAAATTGGATATGCTCAGTTACCAGGTAGCCTGGCAGAATATGCTGCCGCAGCTGACAGACCTGAAAAACAGCTTTGAAATAAGGCAGCTGGAATTCCGGCGTTTACTGGGACTTGATGAAAAAGATCCTGTGGTACTGATCGGTGAGATTCAAGCCGATGAGCAAAGCTGGGATGCTGCCGCACTGATTTCTTCCCGTCTCTCAAGACGTTACGATGTTCAATCGGCTCAGAAGAATATAGAGCAACTGAAGAATGAGAGGGGACGAAGAATCTCCGACGGACTGACCCCGGCTTTTGTCTTTAATTACGATTACGCTCCCTCCTGGGGTGATCCCTTCGATGGTTCCTCAACACGCTATGATGGCGGGGTACTCTATCTCGGTGTTGCAATGCCTCTGGATGGCTTTATTCCCAATTCTAAAAAGAGCCTGGCCATCCG
The DNA here is from genome assembly GCA_003644105.1 of Spirochaetota bacterium. Taxonomy (GTDB): domain Bacteria; phylum Spirochaetota; class Spirochaetia; order DSM-2461; family DSM-2461; genus UBA2779. Next base: position 14,206 of record QNBK01000026.1, read on the forward strand.
GGAAATGTCGGACAAACTTGAAGCAGCGGAACTCCGATTTGCTGACTCACTCCAGGCCGGAGCTATTGAAATTGAATCCGCCGTCAGGAATTTGAACAAATCGGCTTCAACTCTCCGTTCTCTGGAACTCAATGTGGAACTGGCTGTGGAATCATACGATCTGGTGTCCCGTTCATACGATGTAGGTGAGGCTGATTACCTTCAGGTTCAGACCGCAGATGATGAAATGAATACTGCCCGCATTCAACTTGTTAATGAAAAATTCAATTATTCAGCAGCTCTCCAGGATCTGGACTTTGCTATTGCCAGCACACTGGATGTTACTGCCGCATCAATAGAAGAGGAAGGATCCAATGAATAAAAAGACAATTGTAAGAGCCGGGATGGTCCTGGCCGCCGTAGTGCTGGTTATTGTTGTAACCCAGCTTGTGAAACGATCGGGTGGTACCGTGGAATTAGAACCGCCTGTCCGTCCAGTAAAAACCATGCTCGTCGAAAACACGCCGGCCCAATTCCGGCGGGTGTTTCCAGGTAATCTACAGGCTTCAGAAACTGCTGATCTTGCTTTTATCACTTCCGGAGACCTGAAAGAGCTCCCGATAAATGAAGGAGATAAGCTGAAAAAAGGCGATTTAATTGCCCGACTAGATGCCCGGGATGCCCAGAGCACCTTTGATGCCGCACAAGCTGATCTTACCCTTGCCAAAGCTGAACTCGATCGGAATCAGACACTCTTCGATGAAGAACTCATCTCAGAGGCGGAGATGGATATCAAACGCCGAACCTTTGACGTTTCCATGGCAGCCTACAGAACGGCGTCCAAGGCGGTAGAGGATACCGAGATAAGAGCACCCTTTGACGGTATCGTAGCCAAGCGCTTCGTTGATAATTTCGAGAAGGTTCAAGCAGGACAATCCATTGTTACCTTCTTCAACCCCTCAGGAATCGATATCACAATCGATGTCCCTGAGTCGGTGGTGAGCCTGATCCCCCATTATTCCTCTGAAATGTCCGCCGTTTTCCAGCAGAACCCGAATATTTCCTATCCCTTAACCGTTAAAGAGTTCGCCACGGTGGCAGATCAATTCACTAAAACCTATGCCCTTACTCTCAATATGGACCGACCTGAAGATATCCTCGTTCTGCCGGACATGACCGTCACTGTGAATGTGGACTTCACCCGGAAGGCTGTTATTGAGGACGAGGACTTTCTGGTACCCTCCACAGCAGTCGTTTACGATGTGGAATCCGACGGTTCGGTTATCTGGATTCTCGACAAATCTTCCATGACGGTGAATCCCAGAACAGTAGTGGCGGATCGAACTCAAGGCGGTGAGATTGTGATTCTCGGAGGCCTGGAAGTGGGAGACACAATTGTCACTGCCGGCGGCGGATTCCTGAACCCGGACCAGGAAGTCCGGATTTTTGAGCAGTGAGCGAAGACGTATGAATATTGCTGAATATGCCATCGAAAAAAAGGTGGTGATGTACATTATGATACTGGTTCTCCTGGTTGGAGGCCTCATTGGCTTTAATAAATCAGGAAGGCTTGAGGATCCGGAATTTACCATCCGGGAAGTCAAGGTGATAACATTCTACCCCGGAGCCACACCGGCAGAAGTTGAAGAAGAGGTTTCGGATCTTATCGAAAGCGCGGCACAGAAAATACCTCAGGTGGAATGGGTGGAGTCAGAATCGTCCAACGGCAAGTCCGAGGTGACGGTCACGTTTTTCCAGGGCATCGACTCCGAATCCTATCGGCAGCTGTTCGATGAACTCCGGCGGAAAATCACCGACGTTCAATACCGGCTCCCGCCGGGAGCCCAGACATCCTTGGTTAACGATGACTTCGGGGATGTATTCGGTATTTTTTACGCCGTTACCGGCGAAGGATTCACAGATAAAGAGCTCTACGACTTCTCCGAAGATCTCCAGAAAAAACTTCTTCTGGTATCAGGAGTCTCCAAGGTAGAGCTCTGGGGCTTCCCCAAAGAAGTCATCTATGTGGAGATACCCCGATCCACGATGGTGGACATGAAACTCTCCCAGGACCTCCTTATCAGCATCATCCAGGATCAGAATCTGGTGGTTGAGGCAGGTGATGTCGTGGTGGGCGACGAGCGTCCCATTTTCCGTGTAACCGGCGACTTCGACTCTGTTGAAGCCATCGGAAGCATTCGTATCCCCTCGCCTGACAGCGGCGGAACGACACAGATATACCTGTCGGATATCGCCGAAATTTATCGTGATTACGAGGAACCCCGAACCAGACTGCTCCGATTCAACGGCCGCCCGGGTATCGGTGTTGCGGTGTCGGCCATCACAACCGAAAACGTGGTGGATGTGGGGACTCGTTTGAACGATGCAATCTATGAAATTCTGGAATCCACACCCATCGGGATCGAAATCGAAGCCATATACAACCAGCCTGATGCAGTGAATGCATCTGTAAATAATTTCGTTTTAAGCCTCTTTCAGTCGGTGGCCATCGTTGTCGGACTGCTGGTGATTTTCATGGGGGTACAGAGCGGCGTCATCATCGGCTTTATGCTTATGCTCATCATCGCCGGCACCCTGTTATTCATGTTTGTCTTTGATATTACCCTTCAGAGAATATCCCTGGGTGCCCTCATCATTGCCATGGGAATGCTGGTGGATAACTCCATTGTCATCACCGAC
>QNBK01000027.1 GCA_003644105.1 Spirochaetota bacterium
ATAGTTCCTCTGATAATCTGGAATCATCGCCATGAACACGATAAAAACCCCCAGATGGCCTTCAGGGTTTTAGAGAAACTCTCCCGGAGGAAAGTTCCCTTTAAACTGGCCCTTCTGGGAGAACGATTCAATAAATCACCCGCTGCCTTTAACAGGGCCCGCAGGGAACTCTCAGAACATATTGTTGTTGATGCTTTTCCCGAGAGGGAGGGATACTACCGCTGGCTGAGGCAAGGGGATATTGTAATCAGCACGGCCCTCCAGGAAAATTTCGGACTATCGGTAATTGAAGCTGCCGCTGCGGGATGCCTGCCCCTGCTTCCCAGGCGGCTGGCCTACCCGGAAGTACTGCCCCTCTGGTCGCATATGGCCTGTCTCTGGGATGACGAGAAAAATCTGGAAGAAAAATTAGAAGCTCTTATCGGGCAGACGGAGAAACAAAGAAAAAGCCTCACCCGGCCGTTAAGCCTATGGATGGAAAAGTATAGATGGGAAAACCAGGCAGAAAAGCTCGATGAGATGCTTGTAAAAACCGCTTCGGTACCACGGGAAAAACTCTAATTATGGCAGTTTTCCGGCTTTTAACCTCTCCATAGCCCAATGGGTGTAACGCCGAACTTTTCTGTCAGGGTCGTCCTGCAGTGATTTTAAGATACCTTCACCGGCCGGAGTAGCCAGAGATTCCAGAGCTTTAGTAACTTTTACCCGCACTTCCCTATCCGGATCCCGGGCAGCCAGTACGATTCCCCGGTAAGCCGAATCAGTGGCAATCTGCGTCAGGAGCTCTGCAGCATCCCTGCGGATCTGAGGCTTCCTATGGGAAAGTTTACGGATAAGAATCTCCACAAAACCGGTGCGGGTGAGTATGTCGGCCAGAAAGGGTTTAAGAGAAGCAATATCTTCCCTTAAGAGACTCACAAGTGCCTCTTCTCCAGCTTCACCCATTACGGTAAAAACTTCGGCAATCCTGTCCCGGAGCACCGCTTCAGAATCCTTAAAATGTTCCACCAGTGCGGCAATTGATTTCCTGTCGGTTTTCTTTGCCATGGCGTTAATCATTTCTTTACGAAGAGGTTCTTCCCCGTCAAGGAACCTTACCATAGCGGCTACTGAAGCGGTATTATCGCTTACCGCCAAACCCTCCATAGAAGCCGTTCTGACTGATGCTGATTCATTACTGTCGTTCAATACTGTTTCCAGAGTTTCCAGGAATTTATCCGTACTCTTCCTGCCTGCAATTCTCGCCGCCTCCATGCGAACCTGTTCCACAGGATCCCGCAGCAGAGCCAGAGCCGGGGCACTGGCTTTCAGCTCACCTGAATCAAACAAGGCTCTCAAGCAGGCTATCCGTACATTCGGATCCGCATCGTTCAGACCTTCTCTGATTTCTTTTATGAATGAACTGATACCCGCAGCCGGCAGTACGGCTATCAACGCCGCCCGAATTCCTGCATCCGGAGATGAAAGTATAAAACCAGCCCGCTGCTCCAGAGCTTTACTGTTCATCTTTCTGAGATTCAATGCAAAATCTCCAGCCTGCTCCATTGGTAATATGGGGAGATTTTCAAGAATCGTCTGCAGGGTATAATCCAGATGCCATGCACCAAGACATTTAAGAGCCCGCAGACGGACACTGTGGCTGTGAAGGGATCGGTCGTCTTCAAGTATGTCAAGAACCGGCCCGAGAAACATTGACGGGGATATTTGTGCCATTATTTCAAGAAAAGCCTCATCCGCATTAAAATCATCATCCTTGAGGAACTCCAGAAGTACATCCCGAAAAACCGGCGCCTCTCCCGGGGGTAGAAGAGGAAGCACAAAACCCAGTACATCAGGATCCTTCCGGCGTTTTCTCAGTTCATCCCGTACCAGCTTACGTGCCTTCTCATCTCCTCTGATACAGGCCAGGCTGACAGCCGAACGGTAAAGTTCCTCTTCATCAGCATCACGGATCGGATCCGAACGGCCGAAAGCCTTCTCGGCAAGACTCGATATCAGAGCCGGGTTACCGCCCTCACTGAGTATCTTTGCACCCAGGAGAAGAACATCCACTGAAACGGTTGTTTTCAGTATTTCCAGAAATCCGGTAACATCCACCTGAACGGCTTTAACAAGCAAAGTTCTTCGCCGTTCCCAGTCTTCCCTGTCACCCCGGTTGGCCTCGAGAAACAGTCTTTCCAGAGCTCCGGATTTTTCCAGAAATCTTGCGGCTACCAGCCGGGCTTCAACGGCAGATCCTTTTAACGCCGTTATTGCCGCATTTTCATCTTCTTTTGAGTCGGTTTTTAATAACTCAAGTACATGTATAGCCTGAAGAGCATCCATACCAGAGGGATTGAGCTTCCATCGATCGGGGAAAGTGGAATCAATTCTCTTTCTGGCACTTTGACGAACTTCGGGTACCGGATCGTCAAGGACCATGGTCATCAAGGCACCAAAAAGTTCATCAAGATTTTCTTCACCGGTTTTTTCGGCTGCAGTTCTACGAAGCAAGGGGTGGGAATCGGTAAAAGACTCCTTCATCAAACGCAAAGATTTGGGATCTTTGTCAAAAAGGAGTACCCGCAGGGTAAAATATCTTACCGGCCAGTCAGGATCGCCTGAAAGCTCCCGCAGTTCTTCTAAACAATCGGAAAGTAGAGTCCATGCTTTTTCACCGTTAAAATCCCACCCTCCAGTGGAAAGGGCGATTTTTCTGATGAGATTTATCTCATGATTATCCTTGAGCCAGGTTTGGAGAATTCTGGCTATAGACTGTTTATAAAGTGCCAGCTTGAAGACGGTGAAGATACCGGCTTCGGGAGCCAGCTTCAGCAGTCTTTTAGCATCTTCTGTTCTTTTTCGGCTTTCAAGTCTCCGGATCAGATGATCAGCCACACCGAAATGCGATATGACATCATCACCTTTTCTTCTGAGCAATGCCTCTACCAGACCAGGCCGCGCAAGAAGCCGGGCGCTTATCCCCGCATCTGTCTCACCGGCTTCCATCCTTTTAACAGCTTTTCTGATAAGCCGGTTTCTCTTAACCAGAATAACCAGAAGTACAAATAACAGAACAAGCAGCGTACCGGAGGAAACCAGTACATATAAAGGTAGTGTTTTTAATAAAACCGTAATTAAATCCATCATATTACTCATCAGTTCATTCCTTTGACATTGAATATCTCGAGAGGCTTTTCTTTACCCTTTACCTTTACGGGTTTACGTTCTTCAAGCTTGAATTTATCCCCGATCAGGTCCCGGGTTGCCCTGGTTATTATTATTTCATCAGCTGAAGCAACACTCTCAAGCCGGGCAGCAGTGTTTACCGTATCACCCAGAACGGTGTATTCCATCCTGCGTTTAGATCCGATATTTCCGGCAACCAACGGGCCGGATGACATCCCCACGGATATTTTGAGCTTCGAGGCATTACCTCTGAAAAAAGTCCGGTCCCTGGAACGCACAAGCTCATGAATCTGCAGAGCGGAGGTTACAGCCAGTACGGCATCCGCCCCCTCTGACTTCATAGGTACTCCCCAGGCAGCCATAATGCAGTCTCCGATGAACTTGTCGATATAACCATGGTTGTTGATAACGATTTCAACAGCCTCACTGAAGAAGGCATTTAACACTTCAATAATATATTCAGGATCCTTTCCTTCGGAGAAGGCAGTATAACCGGTGATATCGGCAAAAAAGACAGTTGCAGATTTTTTATCCCCGCCGAGTTTCACCATTTCAGGGTTTTCCGTGAGGTTTTTTACCAGATCTTTTGAAAGATACCGGGAAAACATATCTTTGATCTGTCTTCGCTGTTCTACAGCCGTATCAGCCTGGGCTTTCAGACTGCGTTCTCTGGTCTGATCTGTGAAAAGCAGTGTCAAACCTTCCTTCCCGCCTTTTGTCCCCATCAAGGGGGCCAGATTCAGGGCATAGTCCATATCTACAGTACCGGATTTTCTGAAAATGCCTTCGATGCCGGCGTATTCCCTGCCGCTATTCACGGCCTTATCGACGGTATTGAGAACTTTTTTACCAAGCCCCGAACCGAAGAGATCTGAAAATCTGCTGCCCACATCATCATCATCAAGGGCAAAAGCCTTCCTGGCCGATTCGTTAAAATAACGGACACAGCCCTCATCATCGGTAGTTATAAGAAGGTTAGTCATCGACTTGAATATCGACTCCTGATAACGTTCGAGAGCCTCAATACGTTTCAGATACTCTTTAAGTTCCTTCATCAGACGGGCATTTTCCAACAATCCGCCGGCCAGACGGTTCAGAGAATCAAGATAACGGAAGCGATCGTTCCCATAGTGATTCTCACTGCGGCTATTCAGAATAAGCACGCCGAGACGTCTTTTCCCGGCTTTCACCGGAAGAGCCATTCCGCTTTTCATCCCCGAGGAAAGAAAAAGGCCCTCAAAAGGGCTTTCTTTTCTGGAGAGTAAGACAACGGCCTCTCCGCACTCCTCGAGGAACTCAATGAGTTCCAAATCTGTGGGAATGACGTCGGGCACATCTCTGATACCTCTTCGGTAGATAAGCTGCAGTTTTCCCTCAGAAGATTCTGGATTTGTGTAAATGTAAAGGCAGGCCAGATCGGATCGGGAATAGTCGGCCGACTGTTCCACAAGCACCGAAACCAGACCCTTGAAGTCTGATTCGGCAGAAAGTCTGCCACTGGCTCTAACCAGTTCATTGAGAACTGTTTGGCGTTCCATAACGTTTATTATAGGGCTTTAACCGCAAAATGGGAAACGCGTTAATGTCTTTGATATTTCTTCGATCCTGATACCTGGATACTGTCAGTTTTTCCGTTATCAGTTATCCGCGTATTTGAATAATCCTGTTACCGCTGTCCACATTCGGCCCAGATCGTCTATCACCGTAAGGGTCCGTCCGTTATCCTCAACATCCATCACGGGGTATACTTTGCCGGGAGTGAGCCTGTTCATGGCATCATGATACGGATTTTCCAGGTCGTCAAAGAGATTCACTGCCTCATTTTCCTGGTACTTTTCGAAAAAATCATCTTTTAAAGTCACATAAAAATGAGCAGAGTTCATTAAAAATAATCCTTGAGCTCTTTAATGGCAGGAAAAGATTTCAGCCGGGCAATGGCTTTTTCCTGTATCTGCCTCACCCGTTCACGGGTAATTCCCAGCATTTTACCGGTTTCTTCCAAAGTAAGAGGACCTTCACCCGAAAGTCCGAAACGAAGCTGAATTATACGTTTTTCCCTTACGTTAAGCTGATTGAGTACCTGTCCCAGCGTATCCTGCAGGGTGGAATGAAACACCGATTCAACCGGTTCCACAGAATGCTCATCTTTAATCAATTCTGCAAGCCGGGTTACATGATCGTCATCAACGGTAGTATCGAGACTGGCTGTTTCCTGGGATAGCTGTTTTATATCTTTTATTTTTGAAACCGGCATGTGCATGTAATCCGCCAGTTCCTGCTCTGTGGGTTCCCTTCCATAATCCTGGGTTAACTGTCTGGAAACAAAAAAAGTTTTCTTGATTGTATTCAGCATGTGGATGGGGATGCGGATTACCCGGGCCTTATCCGCCAGAGACTTGATAATGGCCTGACGTATCCACCAGGTACCGTAAGTGGAAAACCGGCATCCCCGCTTGTAGTCAAAGCGTTCAACTGCTTCAATCAGTCCGATATTACCCTCGTCAATCAAATCCAGAAGGTTCATTCCCCGATTCTGGTATTTTTTGGCAATAGACACCACCAGACGAAGGTTGGACTTGATCATATGGTTCTTCTGCTCAAAGAGAAGTTCCACCATGTTGGATTTTTGGAATTCAAGCTCATCTTTATCGTCGGATTCATTCAGAATCTTTTCGTCAATTTCCGCAATTTTTTCTTTAAATACGGATATTTTCTGACCTATATCCTGCTCGGAATCAATCGTCAGCAGTGAGTAGCGTGAGATCTGTTTCAAATAAAGGGAAAGAGGATCCGTCTCCCCCTGGGATTCAGCATATTCCCCATTTCTGGAGAGGACTTCTGGTTCTTCGATTTCCGTCATGAATCCTCCAGAGGATTAACCGCGGGGGGCTTCTTCGGGGGAGATGGGAACACCCTCCCTGAATACTGAAAAGATCATATCCTGTTTCCCGCCGTCAGGACCCGAGGAGCCGAGCCTGCCGATTCTGCTCCCGGCGGCAACAGTCTGACCGACATTGACAAAAAGATCTTCATTACCGCCGTAAAGGTATATATACCCGTTTGAATCAACCAGGACAACGTGGCCGAACCCCCGGTACGGACCGGTCCATACAACATTCCCGCCGGCAACCGCATGAACATAACTCAAAGGATCCGCTTCAATGGCCACCCCTTCCAGTTTTCCATCCAGAGGCTGCATATAACCTGCAACCGGCCACCACGGAACATTTCGTACAGTAACAGCTGCCGGTTTGTTGTTCTGTTCCCGAGGCTTAACGATACTGCGGCCTACCATCAAAGTTTCGCCTACACTCAGTACCATGGAGGAGTTCCGGGAATTCATCGACAGTAGAGCATCCACATCAATGTTGTATTTCCGTGCAATTCCATAGTAGGTATCACCTTTTTGAACCGTGTAAAGTTCCGAGGAGGCACCGTCTGACGGTATTTCATCCGAACCGGGAATAATAAGGCGGGTACCCACAGAAAGACCTGAAGGATCCGAAATATTGTTCTTATTCAGTAATTCATCTAGGCTCACACCGTAGTGCCGGGCCAGAGAATATAAAGTTTCCCCCTGACTGATAACATGCACAGAATCCGAATAGGCGGATACAGCGGCAAAAGCTGTGACGAGAATTAAAGAGATGTAGAATCGAGGTTTTCTTCCCATACCCTCTCATCATCGGAAGAAATCCGAAATTGATAAAACCTGTGTTGAATAAAATTCGGGCTGGTCAGATTTGAACTGACGGCCTCCTCGTCCCGAACGAGGCGCGCTCCCCCTGCGCTACAGCCCGATTTGGCGGAAGTGACGGGGATCGAACCCGCGATCTCCGGCTTGACAGGCCGGCGCGATAACCAGCTTCGCTACACCTCCGAACCGGAATCACAATAACGTAAACAATAAGAGGGCGTCAACAGAGCCCGCCACATCGTTGACGTCTATCCCATGAGCATGGTATTTTCCTTTGGAGTTTCACTCAACACGGAAGGTTTCATGTCACCAAAGAAAAGTAATCACAATTTCAAAACAGAACAGACGAAAACAACTACCGGTTCTAATGTGCTCAAGTACATCGGCCTGGCAATTGTATCATTAGCCCTGCTGGGACTTATATTTTCCTCAGTATTTTCAGGCAGAACCAAAGGCGGGAACCATTTTATTTTTGGTTCCTACGGCGGTAGAAATATCGAATATACCTACGATAATGCCTTCGGTCAGGCGGTTGAAAAAGCCATGGCTAATTACAACACCGGTGTTGATCAGGATAACCAGTTTTACACTTTTATTCGCTACATGGCATGGCAGGAAGCATACACTTCTGTTGTTTTCAACACTGCTATTGCCTATCATCTGGACAAAAGCGGTTATGAGCCCTCTTCCAGAGCGGTGGATCGGCAAATTATTGAGTTCGGCCGTTACCGTACCAACGGTGAGTTTGATGAGGCCAAATATATAGCCGCATCCCAGACAACAAAAGATGCTGATAGAAAAATGATGAGAGAGCAGCTGACATTGGCCACATGGGGACAGGATGTTCTTGACAGCCAGTACCATTCGCAGGCTCAGCTTGATTTTCTCTGGGAAATGCGCTCAACAGAAAACAGTTACGACTACATCAGCATACCTTTTTCAGATTTCCCCGAGAAGAAAATTCTCGAATACGGAGAGAAAAACTTAAAACTGTTTACAAAACGGCCTGTAAGCCGAATTACCGCCTCCGATGAAGAAAAAGCAAAAGAAGTGGTAAGTAAATTCGAAGAAAAGCGCCAGGATATGACGGCCTTTTCCGAAATTGCAGCCGAATATTCCCAGGATTCCTACAAGGATGACGGCGGCAGCATGGGAGCAACAGACTACTATCTGATTTCCGACCTCATCGGTGCTGAGAATACGGATGCAGTATTTGCCCTGGGAGAAGGAGATATTGCCGGTCCTTTTGAAACGGATTACGGCTGGATTGTGTTTAAAGCTGACGGTCCATCAGAGGCCGTTAATGTTTCAGACCGTGTAGAGGATATACGTTCATACATGCTTCAGAATGAAGTTGGAATACTGGAAGATGCTATGATAGCAAAGGCTGAGGAACTCAGAGTTAAAGCCATTGCGGCCGGATCTTTCCGGGAAGCAATGACACAGAACGGCTTCCAGGTTCAGACAACAGCAGCCTTTCCGGTGAACTTCGCAACAGATTCCATGCTGGGCGGAAGTCCGGAGAACTCAGATGATCCTGTACTTAACGGAACAGCTTCCAGTGAGGATTTCTGGAGTAAGATTGTCCCTATCACAAATATCGGGGATGTTTCCCGGCCAGTGGTTCTTAACAGTTCAGTTGCACTTTTCAGCCTTGCCGCTTCGAATACTGCTGAGAAGATGGATTACTGGCCCAGTCTGGTGGATTACGAGGTGGCACGTTCACGTCAGACCGATTTCCAGACCGCCGTTGTAAATCCAGATTCCAAACTCTTCGATGATAAATTCAGCGAAGAATACAACCGGATTTTTCCGGCCCAGGGATAATATGCTTGAACCCCGGATCGAAGAAACCGGCCGGGGTAAGACTGTTTATTCAAACGGCAGGTACCTGTATTCCAGGTACAATCCGCCACGGCTTTCACTTCAGGCGGCAGAATCAGCACCTATAATAAACAGATGTATCTATCTGGTACCATCCCCTCTCCTCGGTTACGGTCTTATCAATCTGGCCTGCCGCATACCTGAAGATTCAATTATAATCACCATCGAACAGTCTCAGGAAATTATGGCTCTTTGCTCCCCGGAATTACTGAAAAACACCGGAGATTCCGAAGCTGATGATTCCCGGATAATCAATGTCCGCCTATCCGACAGGGATTCTCTCCATGCTCTACTCCACTCTCTGGGCCCCTGGAGGTTCCGAAGGATTCAGCGTGTAGATTTAAGCAGCGGTTCATCGCTGAACCCGGAACTTTATGATAATTTAACTGACTTTCTCATGGAAGATCTGATGTCCTACTGGCGTAACCGCCATGCTCTAGGCCGTCTGGGAAGGGAATGGGTAAGGCATACTTTTGCGAATCTTTCTCTGGTAGCCGATGGATGTACTTCATTTCAGGGTTTCAGCAGTTTTAAAACCGACAGGGTTTCTGTTGTTGCTGGAGCCGGCCCGTCCCTGGAATCATCTTTTGAGTTTTTAGCACTGCACAGAGATAATCTCTGGATAATGGCTGTTGATACAGCTCTTCCGGCTCTACTGGAAAGCGGTATTACCCCGGATACGGTTGCTGTTCTTGATACCCAGGCCTGGAATCTACTGGATTTTCACGGCAGCTCTTCCAGTAAAATACCGGTTATTGCCGATATCACATCCTATCCTCCCTGTATTACCCATACCGGCGGTCCATGTTACCTGTACTCTTCTGAATTTGCCGAGCTTGATTTTCTCCATCGTTTAAAGGATTCAGGACTGCGAGACTTTACAATCCCCCCCCTGGGGTCGGTGGGGCTGGCCGCTCTTGAGATTATCAGCAGAATCAGCAGCGGCCCTGTTTTCCTGACCGGGCTTGATTTTGCATACAGTCCGGGGAAATCTCATGCCCGGGGAAGCTCCTTTCATCACTGGCAGTTATCCAGCATAAGCCGGCTGAATCCCCATCCCGGTTGGGAAGCCTCTGTTAAAAGACCCCGATTAAAGGGTTTTGATGCATCTGGTCTGACCCGGGACAGCGATACAGTACTCATGGGTTATGCCTCTTTACTGAAAGACCGGTATTCATCAGATAAAAGGTTTCATGTGCTGGAACCCGGAGGCCTGTATCTCGGAATACCTGTAATCAGCTTTATTGATGCAAAAGCCATCATTGAAGGAAATATCGGCGGGATATCAGAAAATGGACAGGTAGTATCGTTACAGGATACAGCTGCTTTATTTCTGATGGAAGAACTGGAAGGCTTCAAACGTGTAATTTCAGCATGGGAAGCCTATGCCGAGGGAAATGGAAGCGCGGCTGATGTTGCAGAGAATCTTAAAGGGATGGATGAGGTGTTTGCCGATTTCCCCGACGAACCGCCTCTACCGAAAGTGGATGATTCTTTCCTGGTCCGGGCAGTCAGCCGGGTTCGTCAGCTGCAGCGTTACATCAAACGGCTTAGGAGCTGAAATTTCGTTACAGGGTTTTCACCTCGGGACGGCAGAGGTCAATCATCATCGTCGGTACGCAGAACCGAAAGAAATGCGGATTGAGGAAGCTCCACATTCCCCACCATTTTCATGCGCTTTTTACCCTCTTTCTGCTTCTCCAGCAGCTTGCGCTTCCGGGATATATCACCGCCGTAGCATTTAGCCGTAACATCTTTACGCAGGGCACTGATGGTTTCCCGGGCCACAATTGAACCGCCGATGGCAGCCTGAATGGGTATCTTGAACTGCTGCCGGGGAATCTCATTGCGAAGCTTCTTACACACCTGACGTCCACGTCTCTGGGCATTCTCCCGGAACACCAGCTGACTCAAGGCATCAACAGGCTCGGCGTTCACCAGAATATCCATTTTCACCAGATCGGTGGCCTGAAAATCGGTAACATCGTAATCAAAAGAGGCATAACCCCGGCTGACAGATTTCAGCTTGTCGTAGAAATCAAAAAGGACTTCTGCAAGGGGCATATCGTATACGAGCTCAACCCTTTTTTCGTCCAGGTAGGTCATGTTGGTCTGCACACCCCGCTTGTTCATACAGAGAGCCATCAGTGGGCCCAGGTACTCGGCGGGGGTAATGATGGTGGCTTTGATGTACGGCTCTTCAGTGGATGATATACTGCCTGCATCGGGAAACTGGGAAGGGTTATCAAGAAAGTAAGGATTCCCCTTTACAGGAAGGATGCGATAACGCACCGACGGACTTGTCAGGACGATGTTCAGACCGAACTCCCGCTCCAGACGTTCCTGTACAACTTCAAGATGCAGTAAACCGAGAAATCCGCAGCGAAAACCGAAGCCCAGTGCAGCTGAGGCGTCTTTTTCCCAGACTAACGAGGCATCGTTGAGCTTGAGCTTATCAAGGGCGGTGTGCAGCTCTTCATACTGGTCGGTGTCCACCGGATAAATGGAGGAGAACACCACAGGTTTTACGTCCCGGAATCCTGAAAGAGGCTCAGGGGAGGGGTTGTTTGCATCGGTAACGGTATCTCCAACCCGAATATCTCCTATATTTTTGATACCGGCGATAAACCAGCCCACATCCCCGGCGGACAGGGAGCCTGTTCGCTTGAGGGCCAGGCGGAACTCACCGGCTTCCTCTATTTTATATTCGGCACCTCCGCCCATAAACCGTATGATCTGCCCTTCCTTCAGGCTGCCTTCAAAAACCCGGATATGGATGATAACTCCACGGTAGGCATCGTAATGGGAGTCGAAAATCAGCGCTTTCAGCGGGGCATTCCGATCGCCCTTCGGCGGGGGAATATACTCCACCAGAGAGTTGAGAAGTTCGGCGACTCCTTCACCGGTTTTAGCGGAAACCGGAGCAGCCATGTCCCCCATGAGTCCCAGATCGTGGTCGATCTGGTGGCGAACCATGTCCAGATCGGCACTGGGGAGGTCTATTTTGTTCACTACCGGCAGTATTTCCAGATCGTGTTCCAGGGCCATGTACATGTTTGAGAGGGTTTGGGCTTCAACACCCTGGGAGGCATCGATTAACAACAGCGCCCCTTCGCAGGAGCTGATGGCCCTGCTGACTTCGTATGAAAAGTCCACATGTCCCGGGGTGTCCACAAGATTAAGACGGTAGGTTTTACCGTCATCGGCGTCAAAATCGATGGTAACGGCCTGACTCTTTATGGTGATTCCCCTTTCCTGCTCGATATCCATGGTATCCAGCATCTGGTTGTGAAACTCCCGGTCTGATACCAGTTTGGCATGCTGAAGGAAGCGGTCGGCCAGAGTGGACTTACCATGATCGATATGCGCAATAATACAAAAATTACGGGTGAGTGACTGATCTGATGACATAGAAGGGATTATAGTGATACTCGAGATGTGTGTCGACGGATCAGAATACTGTGTTGATATCCAGATAGGATGCAATCTGCACCGCTGACTCAAGGAATCCGGCCTTCCGGCCTTTAAGCACCAGTTGTATGGCAACTACATCAAACTCTTCATCGTGTATCCACTTACGCAGGGAGAAACTATCCCCCACGGTGAATCCGGATTCATCGGCAACGGATCCTGGAAGTACAGACGTAACGCGGTAATTCTGATTCAGTCCGCTGCCGCTGATTCTCTCCACTGTAAACCCGAAGAGAGGTGTGAGAAGGTGCTCCCTGGCATCCCTGGTCAGAGCGGCTTTCAGGGGAATGTCCGGCCTGACACCCAATGCGGCAATTCCTTCAATCGTCTCACCATCCCTTTCCCACTCAACAGATGTTAATGTGGCCGGTGCACGGGAAATCAGGTATTCCTGTACGCTCCGGATGCTCGGGAATCTGTAGCCGTCGATGGTTTTAATAACATCCCCGGGGTGAAGACCGGCATCCGCCGCCGGTGATCCCGGAACGATGTAGGTTACTTCAATCCGCCCGGCTGCATCCCAGGCTGATAATCCCATCCAGGAAAGATCCACCTTACCACCGTCAAACAGCGAAGGGGTAAGTTCTTTAACGTAGGGGCCGGGTATGGCAAAATTGATACCTTCATAATTGGGTACCCCGGCAAAGACAACACCGATTACCTCACCGTTTTCATTCAGCAGAGGGCCGCCGCTGTTTCCCGGGTTGATGGGAACGTCAATCTGCAGGGAACCGGCCATAGGCTGGATAGAGCGGGCATAGGCGGAAACAGTACCCGATGTGAGGGTTCTGGTAAGGCCTCCGGGCGACCCGATAGCATTCACCTTCGCCCCCAGTGCAGGTGTATCCTCAGTAGAAAAACTGAACACATAGGGAACATCCATCTCTGTTTTAAGCAGAGCCAGATCCAGATTACGGTCCCAACCGACAACTTTGGCGGGAAACCTCTCTCCGGAATCATCATCGATTTTCACATAGAGCCGTGAATAACCCTGATATGTGGGATCTACCTCACTTTCAATAACGTGGTAGTTCGTTAACAGATACCCTTGAGAATCAATAAAAAAACCTGAACCTATACCCCGGTCGGGTACACCGACATTTCCCACCAGCCTGATGCCCCGGTTAACCCAGACGGTTACCGTTCCATCCACTAAAGGCCCGAGGCCGGGGGTATCAGGCGGTTCTTCTCCCAGAAGTTCTGCAGCCACCGACCGATGACCGGCTGCTTCCAGTTTTCCCGCAAGCTCATTTTTCAGCACAGGATCCATCTTGTCTATATTGATTTCAGACTGTATCAGAGCAGCAGCAGCTCCGGTCTGATTTTTTTCAAGGTATTCATTGACACCTTCCAGAAACAGATCTTCTTCTGTAATACCCTCATTCAGATTCTCCACTCCGAGAATACGGAAAGAACGGAGATATACCAGTGATTTTCGCCAATCCCCATCACTCCGGGCCGCCTTCCATTCGGCTTTCAGCCCTTCTAGAGCCTGATTGTACTTCTCCCCGGATTCAACACCGTCTCTTTCCCGACTGAGAATAAGGGGCAGTACCCGCAGGTTGTCCCCTGTTTCCAGAAGATGATCGATACGTTCCAGGGAAAAATCACTGTAAGTTTCAGGGCCGCTATTGATATCAGAGCCGGTGCTGCATGAACTCAGCGCCAGCAGAGTTGTCAGAATTAGTATAAGTGCCATAGTTACAGAGAAACGGTACTTATCCGTTACTTCTTGTTTCATCTTTTATTGTTCCCATGGCGGCCAGTCTGCAGCATTCCAGGGCAGTAAATCTTCGGATCCTGCCTCGGTTACTAAAAGTTTTTTTACTTTCACATCCCCATTCGGCATGAGAAAACGGCGGACATCAATCCACCCGTCGGAATCAAGATCCCAGATTTGAGTTTCAAGGTATCTCTCAAGAGCCCAGTCTTTCAAATATACCGGAGTTCCGGTCATTCCCGGATCCCAGGCCAACCCGACCATCAGTCCATTCTCATAGCGCTCATAAAGTTCCCAGAGATTGTTTCCCTGAAAGGAACGGCGTCCTGCTGCAGGAACACCATCCTCGTATAATATTTCACGTATCCAGAGCAGATTCTGAGACTCTTTATCTGAGTAAACTTTCTCAATAGCTCTGAGAGGGTACCCATCGGCAAGTACCGTTTCAGAAACGCCGAAACTGCTGTTGTCTGGATTTTCCGCGGTATATGTGACAGTTCTTGTTCCCGACCAGAGTTTCTCTGCATCCCACTCAGGGGCAACAGGCTTTATCGGCTCAAGCCAGAAACCCTGCTCCCCTTCTGCTTCCCATGAGAAAGCACCGGGGTTAAAGGACAACTCAACATTAACAATGCCTTCCCGGTAGGTAAGAAGCAGTAATGAGGGATAATTCGGTTCATCATAAACCAGACTCAGTATTCCACTGCTGTTTAAATACTGGATACGCCAGGGTTTGTTCTTCTCATAAGTGATGTACCACTCAGAAAGTCCATCCTGATCTTTGTCGATTACACGGGTTTCTGTTCTGCCATTAATAAAACTGACTGTCTCTTCAGGGTATCCGTCGTAATCTGCATCGGATTCAAGAAACCCGGTAAATCCCGATAAAAGATTATCAACTTTCTGCTTCCCAAGTACTGAATCACTCTTTCGCATCCGTCTGAGCAAAGCCAGGTCGCCATTGCGCCCATGCAGGGCATCAATATCAAGCTTAAGAAGTCTTATCATCTCCGGGGAGAGAAGCTCTGCCAGATTTCCTGTAGAAGCTACATCAATTGTCCCGGAAAGCAGCCATGGACGCAGGGCTGCTTCCAGAGATTCCGGCCAGCGATTCCAGGCGGCGGAAAGTGTGGAAACAGACTGTGGACGTCCTGACGCAATAGCAACGGCCCGGAAGGCAGGCTGGGCGCCTGAGGGGAATGAAGGACTTAAAACCTGAAGATCGGTACCGGGTACAGATAAAGCCTCACCTTCGGCCGCCAGTTCTCCGGATTTATTCTCCAGGCCGAGATACAACGCCGCTCTTGAAGCAGCATACATGAGTACTGGGCTGTTACGAATTCCACGGGGCCAGCTTGAATATCGATCGAGTAAACCCCGGTAGTCTTTCAGCTGAAGAGCCAGGGACGACCAAAGTACAGCCCGGTTCTCAAAGTCCGTTACATCAGGAAAATCACCTTTGGAATGGTCTTCAAGGGATGCTGCAAGCAAGGCGTATGCCTGCCGGGCCGGAGATTCCATAGAAATCGCACTCTTATCGAGAATCAGTAATTTGGCCTTAAGGTACAGAGCATCCCTGCCGGGAGGATTCTGATATTCCAGGGCTATGTCCAGGGCATCGGCGGCCTGATTGAGCGTCATCTGAGATTTGTGATTCTCCGAATTCAGTAAACCGGATGCACGTTCCAGCCACACCCTGGCAATAACAGCATCCGGATTTTCACTGTTCTGAGCATATACAGGTACCGTCATGAAAATGATAGTGAGAGCAGCAAAGAGACTTCTTGCCATCACAGCTGATTTCACAACGCAGTTTCCTGTTTTTTTGTCTCGGGCATTTCCAGCCCCCAGAGCTGCCGAATATCGGCATCATTCAGAGTTTCCCTCTCGATAAGGGCTTCGGTAAGAGATTCCAGTTTTTTCTGTTCTTTTTTCAAAATATTTCTGGCTGATTCAAGAGCGGTATTCAAGATATCCCGAATCTCCATATCGATAATTCTTGCCGTATCATCCGAATAATCTGCATGCTGAGCAATTTCTTTCCCGATAAAAATCGGCTCATCTGCTCCGCCCAATGCAACTGGACCAAGTTTACTCATGCCCCAGTCACATACCATCTTTCGAGCCAGATCGGTGGCCTGCCTTATATCGTTCTGGGCGCCGGAGGTCGTTTCATTGAAAATCAATTCTTCGGCAGCATATCCGCCGTAAAGAATTACCAGATGGGCTTTAATCCAGCCAATGCCCTTACTGTACTGATCCTTCTCAGGCAGGCTGAAGGTAACCCCCAAAGCCCTTCCCCGGGGAATGATTGTAACTTTGTGGATCGGATCAGATTTTTCCTGTTCGTAATGCAGAAGTGCATGTCCGGCTTCATGATAGGCCGTCATTCTCCGATCTTCTTCACTCATCACCATGCTGCGGCGGGCAACTCCCATGAGAATCTTATCCCGGGCCTCTTCAAAGTCGGCCATTTTTACACGTTTTCGGCCTTCTCTGCCGGCAAAAAGTGCCGCTTCATTAACTATATTGGCAATATCTGCACCGGTAGAGCCTGGAGTGGCTCTGGCCACAAC
>QNBK01000028.1 GCA_003644105.1 Spirochaetota bacterium
GTAAACAACGGAGGCTTTTTCCCTTTTAACTCTCCAGTCTTACCGGCATTCCCCATCACCCGGGCAAAAATAGATAAATCTTCAGAACGCTCCAGCAGCAGCCGGATCATCACCATCAGTGGTACGGAAAGCAGCATACCGGGAATGCCCCAGATATACCCCCAGAACAACAGCCCGAAAATAACGGTAACAGTGTTCAGCCTCAACCGGTTACCCATCACCATAGGGTCTATCACACTGCCGATTACAAACTGGAAAATACCCAGAAGTATAGCCAATGCGATAATTAAACCGAAATTATCAAACTGTATAATCGCCATAGACACCGGAAGTGCGGTTGCCAGAAGGCTGCCGATTGAAGGAATATAATTCAGAATAAAAGCCATAAAACCCCAGAATAAGGCATACTGCAGACCGAAAGCCCAGCAGATGAGTCCCGCAGATATTCCCGTTGCCAGGCTGATAACGGTTTTTATGCTCATGTATGCGGAAATGCTCTCTTGAGTAAGATCCCACACCTGCCGGGCACTTCCGGTATTATCAGTGCCGGTAACATATTCAACATAAGCCTTATATCCGGTAGATCCGGAGAGAAGAATCAGATAATAAACCAGAAAGAGAACAGATGAAGAACCGACACTTCCCAGAGTACCGAGAACAGTACCGATTAAACCGGCAATATTCTTCGGGGAAGCCACGTTGTTCAGCTGAGTGGACAGTATTTCAACATTTATCCCGGGAATCACGGCTCCAATCCATTGAACCGAGGCATTAATTCTTTTTGAAAACTGACGTGCAAGAAACTCCTTGTCATCAATAATCTGCTGAACCGTTCCGCTTATCATAGAAAAAATTAGCCAGAGTATCACCAGTGAAAGAACAGCAACCAATAGGGTAATAAGAAATCCGGGAACCCGTTTCTTTTCGAGATAACTCACCAGAGGAAGGTTTAATATGGTTAATAACGCAGCCAGCACCAGCGGTATCAATAGCCCTGAAAGCTCTTTTAATACCATGAAAACAAGGACAATCAGCATAACCAGCAGAATGTTCCTGATATTTTTTGTATAATCTTTCATCTATTGTATCTCCCCACTTCCCGCTTACTATCCACAGTAATCTGATTTCTGTAGTTGAAGGATAATCGTAACCCGGATGGGATTCCAGAAAATATTATCTGAATTTCTGAATCCAGCGTATTTCAGCTTCAAGGTTACCGGCGGACTTCGGCCAATCCTCTCTGTCCCTGCCCAGATCACCAAAAAATAAAGAAATAATTAATCTGTTGCTTCCAATATTCCAACGGCTTTTAAGCTTCAAATTCAGCAACGGGACATATTCATCCCCATTAATCTTCCCATGAAACTCCGCATAAGGCTCCATCAACCAGCGTCCATGGGATGGGAAAGCCCCATCCAAGCGCAGAAACCAGTCCTCATGGGGTATCAGTTTACCCGACAACCCCAGATGGAGGTACTTCCTATCCCATATCATCACTCCCTTGATACTGCTGCATGCAGGCTCGTCACCCTGCAGATTATTTGAAAATACTCTATTCCACTTGCATTTTACAGAAATTTGAGTTTCACCGAACCGCCAGCCTACAGCGGCACTACCTTCATCAGAATAACGTGTATCGATACCTCCTTCGTAATCAAGGGTGAACTGTAAACCCAGAGATGGCCGGTACCGCCAGTCAAAACTTCCTCCTGCAGGCAGCTCCAGCTTCTCTCCATCGGCATTTCTGAAATACAAAGATGAATACACGGCTCTGCCCCGTACACGCCAAGGCCCTGTAGCATAAGAATACGAGAGTGCCATCAACCAGCCCGGTCTTAAATCAACACCCCCGGAACCTATCAGAGTCAGCCCGCCCGTCTCACTGGAGCTGAACTGACGCAGGCGGAGAGCAACAACACCGAAAGGGCCTCCGGCTCGCCAGGATGACTCCGGATACCAGTTCTCATCACTGACGGAATCCCGTAGTATTCCCGCTTCTCCCAACATTTCCATCGACCAGGAATCGTTCACCGCGGGAACAGCCCAGATGATACCCGCATCAATATCCTCCCGGCGCTCCCAGGCAACACCGGTACGGTACGATGGAGACATCAGAACCAGTCCGAGTCTGGAGAAAGATTCAGCCCTGAGATCGGCTTTGTAAAAAGTTCTCTCAGAGAGCCTGGATAATACCGTAAAATCAGGGTTGCGAACCTCGGCAGCAATTCCGGTATCAGTAAGATGCCCGATGGAAAAAACCGAGGTATTCAATCCGGCTGAAACATACGGGCCATCCCCCGGATCCAGTCGGCAGGAAACCCCTGCAGAAAGAGCCGGGCTGGAGTACAGCGTAAATCCACGCAATCTCCTGGCGCCGTCAAATGTCAGCTGAAACTCCATTGATTCACCGGGCAGATAACAGTTTATCAGAATCCATAGAAATACTGTAATCAGAGCTTTCATACCAACCTTTACTTGCCGAATTCTCATTTTGCTTGAAACTTCTACACTTGCCTCCCGGGAGGACGATATGTGAGAATGGCGGTTATCAGGCGGCGTCAAATCCGCTTCTAAACACTGGAGGTATCACCATGGTTATTCTCACATTGAACTGCGGCAGCTCGTCTGCAAAGTACCAGGTGTACGATTGGGATAAAAAAGATGTAATCGGAGTTGGAATTGTTGAACGGATTGGACAGAAAGAGTCCAATATTGAACAGAAGGCTCCCGGGAAAGAGAACTTTGAAGCTGTTAAATCCTGTCCGGATCATAAAGTTGCTGTTGAATGGATAATGGAGACTCTTGTTGACCCGGATCATGGCTGTATGGAAGACATGAGCTCAATCAAAGCAGTCGGGCACCGTATGGTACATGGTGCGGAAACTTTCACTAAATCGGTTATCGTCAATAATGATGTTCTTGCCATGATGGAATCGGTAAATCAACTGGCACCTCTGCACAACCCGGCCAACCTTACCGGTATAAGAGCAGCTCAACAGGTTCTTCCCGATGTACCCCACTGTGCC
The DNA here is from genome assembly GCA_003644105.1 of Spirochaetota bacterium. Taxonomy (GTDB): domain Bacteria; phylum Spirochaetota; class Spirochaetia; order DSM-2461; family DSM-2461; genus UBA2779. The sequence goes on from QNBK01000028.1 coordinate 3,027, forward strand.
GTTATGGATACAGCATGGCATCAAACCATGCCGGATACCAGTTTCATGTACGCCCTGCCCTACGACTGGTACAAAGATTATAAGGTGAGACGTTACGGATTTCATGGAACAAGCTATGTGTATACAGCCAAGCGTGCATCTGTTCTTCTCGGTAAAGATCCGATGAAAACCAACCTGATTATTGCCCACATCGGAAACGGCTCATCAATCTGCGCTGTAAAAGATGGAAAAAGCTACGATACATCCATGGGAATGACACCTCTGGAAGGTTTGATGATGGGAACCCGCAGCGGAGATATAGATCCTGCCATCGTAACCTACATGATGGGCCGGAAAAATCTGAGTCCCGAAGAAATGGATTCGACTCTCAATAAAAAAAGCGGGATACTGGGGATTACAGAGGAATATATCGACCGCCGGGATGTACACTCCAACGCCGAAAAAGGAAATAAACAGTGCCTTCTGGCCCAGGACATGGAAACATACAGAATCCGAAAATATGTGGGTGCCTATTACGCCGCATTGGGAAAAGTTGATGCCATCGTGTTCACCGCAGGCGTTGGTGAGATGAATCCCACATACCGATTGAAATCTCTCAAGGGTCTTGAAGCTCTTGGCATTATAATAGACGAAAAGAAAAATGCCGTTTCACGAAGCCGAAATGCCGAAACCTGCATATCAACCGAGGATTCACCGGTGAAGATTTTTGTAATACCTACCGATGAGGAACTTGTGATGACGGAAGATGCCTATGCTCTGATGAACGGAACATACGATGTACATACAAACTTCAGCTATTCGTTTCAGAGTCCAGATTACAGAAACAAATCAAGAGATACAGCACTCCCGGGTGACATTGCAAAAAATCCTGAACTTGAAGGTATACTGGCATTGTGAAAAAACGGCGGCCTCTCCGGGTATTTATTCCTAATACAATAACCCTCACCAACCTGGCGATGGGTTCTCTTGCCACCATGGAAGCCTGGAACGGCCGCTTTGCCCTGGCTGCTCTGTACATTCTTATTTCTGCTGTACTGGATTTTTTTGACGGTTTTGCCGCCAGAATGCTTAAAGCTTATTCGGATATCGGTAAGCAGCTGGATTCCCTGGCCGATCTTGTCAGCTTCGGAGTAGCCCCGGCGGCAATTGCCGCCGGTCTTTTGAAATTAGAAGGGGCCAATGGATATTATGTTTACCTCATCCCCCTGCTTCTCCCGGTTTTTTCAGCCATCAGATTGGCAAAATTCAACACCGAAACAAGTTCCGATACTCATTTCAGCGGTATGCCTGTTCCCGCTGATGCGGCAGCTTTTGCCGCTTTGGCTTTGATTCATGATTTCCCCGGGATTTCTATGATAGACTCCGTTCTGCTCCATCCTGTATTTATTATCTCTCTGATTATTTTGAACAGCTGGCTGATGATTACGCCGCTACCGATGTTCTCTTTCAAGTTGAAAAGCTACAGACCGACGGCCAACCGCTGGCGTTACCTTTTTGCCGGGATCGCCCTGTTATTGATAATTCTGCTCAAAGGAATTGGTTTGTTTTCCACCTTTCTTCTCTATGTGCTGGCATCCATCGGCATGAATATAAGACTGCGCTATGGAAAAGGTAATGGGGAAAAAACTTCCGAGGAACAGCTGAACTGATTCCCCTGATAGCCGTTCTTTTGTCAGTAACTCAGCAATACTGACGCTGCAATCCTTTTTGCCGATTCATCGTCCAGCAGATATCGGATAATGGCGAGGGAAAACTCTGCTGCAGTACCGGCACCCCGGCTGGTAATCAGGTTGCCGTCAACAACCACCTGGTTATCGGAGAACAATCCTGATGAATCGTTCTCTTCAAATCCCGGATAACAGGTATATCGGCGGCCTTCCAACATTTTGAAGGCGCCCAGAGCCAATGCAGGTGCAGCACAGATGGAAGCCACCAGTCCCCCGGAATCCATCACCTCCCGGCAAATCCTGAATACATCTTCAGAATCAGCCAGATTTTGTGCTCCCGGTAATCCTCCAGGAAGAACAACACCGCCTGGTACCCCGTCTAAATCGCCAATCTGGATATCGGTATTTATGCTGATACCCCGGGCTCCTGTGGGAGTAGAAGTACCAACTCCCGCAAGGACAACATCAATTCCCGCACGCCGAAGGTAATCAGCAGGAGTTACAGCTTCAACCTCTTCAAAACCGTCTGCCAGAAAAATTACAATTTCAGCCATTTAAGACCTCCTGATGGATAGATTACATCGTTCAGCAGTATGCTGTAAAACAAACTAATGAAATTATAGAATATCAGGGAAGTTGATTTTGAGCGTTACAGGTATGACAAAATACATTGAAAACGGCATCATTCCATACAAATGGGATGTGTTTGCCTCATGGGAAAACCGATTAAAAGCAGTGATTACCACCCGAATCGGTGGTATCAGCCTTCCCCCGATCAGCAGTCTCAGTTTGGGACATCTTGCTGACGATAATCCATCAGCATTGGCAGCAAATCGTGCCTGTATCTCCCGGGCCCCGGTTATTCCTGGAGCACCATGGGCAAATATCGGTAATGCAGGATTCTGTACAGCATGCCGCACAGAGGAGCTTTTCTCATATAAAAAGGAAAGAGGACTCACCGGCCGGCATGCGGCACTGATGGTCCTCCTCTGATATGTATGACGGGGTGTCCCATTCCTGATTTTTTACTTGCCGAACAACCGGCCTATCAGTCCCTTCTTTTTCTTCTTATCAGCTTCCCTGGTATTCTCCGCCGATTGTAGGGGTTTTGGCTGAGATTTATTTTCCGTTCCGGAACTCTTTCGATTATCCGCCGAACGATGCTGTTTACTATCATGGTTACTTCGGCCTGAAGGCTTACGCTTCCTGTTCTTTCGTTCTCCGGATCCGGAAGCAGTGTCGCTCATTTGAAAATCCTCACCATATTTCTTACGGTAATAGGCCAATCTTTCATCAATACTGTTTTCAGAACTCACACGTTCCATCTCCGAGATGTTTGAACGGGATGGTTTACGGTCGTTGACAACTTTTTTCCTGACATTGGGATTTTGCTTCTTATTCTCAGATTTACCGGACCGGGAAGGACGTTTTTTCCCGCCCCGGGTCTCTTGTTTTCCGGTTAAATCATCAAGACTCCCGCCAGCTACTGAAGATACCGTTGATTGAACTTTTGCCGTCCTTGGATCCAACGCTTTCTTCCCGTTTTTAGGACTTCTTGGTTCAGGAGGAGTCCCTTGACGATCGTTCTGACGATCATTCCGACGATTATCATGGCGTGGTTTTCTATCGTTCCGGGGCGATCTGTCACCCTGTTTGCCGTGGCTTCGGTCACCACCGCGTCCACCAACTCGTCCACCAAGTTCCCGGTAACGATCCTGAGGAGGAAATCTCATCCCCTCACTTTTATCTTCAACCATGAAGCTTTCATCGGCCCAGCTGACGGGAATCTTCTTACCCAGCAGCTTTTCTATCGGACCCAGACCGTAAACAAACTCTTCACAGGCCATGGTAACTGTTTTCCCATCCTGACCCGCTCTTGCAGTGCGTCCGATACGGTGAACGTAACTCTCCGCTTCCAGAGGAACATCATAGTTGATTACCATCTGAAGATCGTTGATATGCAGGCCCCTGGCAGCAACATCTGTTGCCACCAGAAATCTATGCTTTCCTTGTTTCACCTCATCAACAATTCGCAGCCTCTTTGATTGAGGAAGATCGCCCATGAGAAAGGCCACTTCGTAGCCGTTTACTTCAAGTCGTTTGGCAACTTCCCAGGCGCTATGCCGGGTGTTGGTGAATATTACCGCATTATCAGGATTATCCCTTTTGAGTATGCCCAGTAAAAGTTTTAATTTCTCGTCTTTACCGACATGGTAGAGTTCCTGGGTTACGGTATCAACAGTAACTTTTTCAGGCTCGATAATCACCTCTCCCGGATCGTTCATATACTCCCAGGCCAGATTCCCTACCCTGGGGTTTAATGTTGCACTGAACAGCATGGTATGTCTTTCGTTGTACGGCCGCATTCCCTTCATTATTTTTCGTAAATCGGGAAGAAATCCCATATCAAAAAGTCTATCGGCTTCATCTATTACGAGAAATCTGAAATCCTTAAAACTGAATTTCCGCTGTTTGCTGAAATCGAGGAGTCTACCGGGAGTTCCAACCAGAACATCTACACCTTCCTTCAGCATTTTTTCCTGAGAATGATAGCCAACACCCCCGTAAACCGAACCCATTTTAAAATCCAGATACTTACTCAGCATCTTTCCTTCAGTTTCAATCTGAACGGCAAGCTCCCTTGTTGGTACAACAACAAGAGCCTTCTGGTCTTTGTACTTTTCCTCGGTAAGCATCAGCTGAAAAATACCGAGAAGAAATGCGGCAGTCTTGCCGGTTCCTGTCTGTGATTGAGCATAGATATCACGATGCTCTTTAATGAGAAGCTGAAAGCACTGAGCCTGAACGGGCATGGGTGATTTGAAGCCTGCTTCATCGATGGCCTTCTGGATTCTTTCTTCGAATCCGAATTCTTCGAATGTCATGTTTTTAAAACGTTCCTTGGTAATAGATGCAAGTTCCCTGTTATCTGAAACTTGCGTCAGTAGTCTTTTTTGTGCTTTCCGGGTTGATTCATCCTACGAAACGGACACGGTTACGGCACTTTGCAAATCAGCTATCCCCGGGCAACACCCGCAGTCTGCTTCATTGAACACAAGCCCTTACCTGAACAATTTGTGACTGTCATATCTTCCAATAAGAATAAGTCACCGCATAGTCTATTCAGGTTTTCCGTGCGGACTGAAAAGGTCTCTTTCAATCCCGACAGTTCACAATCAAGTATTATATACATCAGCAGAATTAATGTCGAGAGAACGGGAAGTGCTAACGCCAGCGATCTTTTTTTACATCATCGACAGTACGGTGGAAGCGGTCTTCCCGGTATAGAAGCTCTGCATACCCGGCTAAGTCCTTTCCGTTCAGGTATTTTTCAGTAACAGCAATGTGAGTATCTTTCAGTGACATCAGAGACAGTCCCAATTCGGCTTTAATACCGCCGGTTTTTTCCGAAGGGTCTGATACAATTACCAAATCGAATTGCTCTGCTGTATTTCTAAGACTCTCCAGGTCGGCCGGGTAAGTAATCCTCAGAGCCGCTACAGCAACTGTGAAATTATTCTTATATAAACGGTCCGCTGCTTTTCCAGCCTCCCTGGCATAGACCCCTGGAACAATCAGCAACACACTCCCGGCACTGCCGTCTTTTTTTTCCTTCAGTATGAGAAACTTTGAAGATTCCCAGGAGCTTTTGTGGAGAGCCCTTACAGGAAGTGAATGCTTCCCGGGTGCAAGAAGAAATATAGATTTTTCAGATTTTAAAGCCCAGTCCAAAGCCCCTTGGAAATCAGCATCAGAGAGCGGCGTTAAAACAGGTATATCAAGTACCGCCTTAATGATGGATACAGCTTCCCAGTCCTCTTCAGCACTAAGCAGGAACTTCAATTTTCCTTTTTTATACTCAGTATCTGTAAACGTTTTAATCAGGGAAGCGGCAGTTGCAGCTTCACCCCTTTTAAGAGAAATCAAGGGGTGCAATCCGGCGTATGCAGCAGCTGTAGCTGCCATAATTCGCTGATGAAGATTAACATGGAAGTTGAGGAATACTCTTCGAGCTGATTTATCCAGCCATATAGAAAACAGCTCAGGTATCTGAGTTTCAGTTTCAAGATTGGACACTGCAGAAATCGGGGTGAGAGAAAGATTTTGCAGGTTTATTTCAGTATCGGTGGCGATTGCTGAAAAAAACTTATCGAGTATTCTCTGCAGAATACGGGGATATCGCGGTTGAATAGAAGGTGATACTACTGAATTAAGACATATGGGAACAATGTGGTTATTCAGCGAGGATGCAGCTGTATCAAGTCTGTGCCATAATTCTTCAGAATAGGGAGAGTAATCCGGGGTAACACAAAATACGGTGCGTGACTTGGCTCCTTTGTTTCTGTACGGCTTTCCTCCGGCAATCCAGGCAAGACCGCCCATATCCTCCGGCCATATAACGATATCACCATCTTCAACCATACCCGCCAGTTCGGACACCGCCGGAATACAGCGAAGAGCCAAAGAAGGATCTTTGTTGAGCTTTCGTGCAAGAGTAAGGATTTTTTCGCTGAGGGCGGTAGAGGTCAATTTAATTCCCCGGACATGAAAAGGCGGTCACACAACAATTGGTAACCGCCTTGTCTATTAAAGGTCTGTCAGGCAGGAATTCGGCAACTATTTATTCTTGTGCCTGTTCTTTCTGAGCTTTTTCTTTCTTTTATGAGTTGCAATCTTTTTTCTTTTACGTTTTCGTCCACAAGGCACAGGCGAGTCTCCTCAAATTTCACTCAGTAGCCGCAAAAATATCGGCCTGGTTAAGTGTTTCTGGATTATCCCCACCCGGGGCGTCTTGGTCAAGTGATACGAATTGTATTGTTCTTAAGATAATCATCAATCAAAGAGATGATTCCTCCGGGAACTCCCGAATCTTCCGATGCATCAAACCAGTGAACTTCGGGGAGAGAAGAAAAAAAGGTAATCTGCCGCTTGGCATACCGTCGAGTATTCCGGGCAATAAGCTCTTTCACTGCAGCTGCATCCGGAACAGGCTTGCCGGGTTCTCCAAACCACTCCCTGTAACCGATAGCCTTCATACCGGGGTGCTCACGGATAGCCCCCTGATTTCTCAGAGCTGCAACTTCTTCTGCCAGACCCTCTTCAAACATCTTTTCAACCCGCTGGTTTATACGGTGGTACAGTTCGCTGCGCTCCTGCTTGAGACCGATGGAGAGAACCTGATAATCCTCCCTGGGGGTATCCGGAACTTTATATGAGGAAAGGGACCTGCCGCTCTGCAAATGAACTTCCAGAGCCCTGAGCATGCGGTAACGGTCTCCCCTGGAGATCCTATCGGCACTCACCGGATCGATCAGTTCAAGTTCTTTTTTTAGTTCATCGTCGCTTTTATCAGCCCACTTGAGTTCCAGAGCCCCGCGAAGTTGCGGATTTGAGACGGGAGTTGCAGGCATACCCAGAAGCCAGGATTTCAGATAGTAGGCGGTTCCCCCGGAAAGTATCGGGATATTACCACGCTGGAGGATTTCCTGCACGGCTTCATCGGCCCGGGTGCAGAAGTCGCCGACACTGAAACTTTCAGAGTAATCAAGAATATTTATCAGATGGTGGGGAATACGGGAAAGAATCTCTGTATCAGGTTTGGCCGTACCGATATCCAACTGCCGGTAAATCTGAAGGGCATCGGCACTTACAAGCTCTACCCCTTGAGAAAACATTCTGCCGAGCAATGCTGTTTTACCGACGCCCGTAGCTCCGAAGAGAAGTATTACCTTTGGTTTTTCAGTCCTGCTTGATATTGTACTGAACCTCTTCAGTTACTATTTCAGTAATTGCCTGGGAAACAATTTTCCCCCCTGCCGCTTCCAGCTCTTCTGCACCAGTCATGCTGATCTGCTTGGCACGGTGAATTGCAGCATTGGTAAGTTCGTACATATTCTTATCGGTGGACACCAGATTTTCCAAAGGAATGCTAGGTTTCTTTTTGGTCATTGCGGCCTCAGTATTTGAAGAGTGGAGCTATTATAGTCAAAGGGTGGTATCAAGTCCATATAGACGGCAAGCTACTTTTTACTCCGTGTTTTCACTAAAATATCTACTTCAATTCGGGGATAACGGGAATCCATGATGAGGGATTGCCGTAGACTACACCTGCCGGCAGATCTTCCCGGGACACCGGCTGCCAGGTTTGATTACGGCCGAAGGGGCCGATTTTTCCCCGCACTACCAGGTTCTCGCCATCCCGCCATATCTCACTTGCGTATATTTTGCCTTCTTTCGGATCGCAGATTTTTCCGCGTTTCCATCTGTTACCCCGGTCTTCCATACCCCAGATAATATCCATACCGGCGTAAGAGGGATTACCCACCCAAAGTTCTGCTTTATCTCCGGGACGGTTGATAAAATCTTTCATTACCCCCTCGTCGAAGGTAACTATCATACGGCCGTAGAGTTTGCCCTGATATTCGTAAATGTAGGTGTACATGGTGGAATCACCGGTGTTTTCATCCACCCCCCGCCACAATCCGACGACATTATCGGCAGCCATGGCAGTAGCGGCAGAAAAAAAGAGAACGCTGAAAACAAACAGTACTTTTTTCACTCTATATCTCCTGAAGGAGTTGTTTACAAGATTATAGTATGTTTTTCCCGAAAATAAATATATTTTTTCCGGATTGCCGTCACCGGGCTACTGGCCTGCCCGGGGTGTTTGGAACTATGCTCCAAATCATGAGATTCAATGGCAAAACAGCCCTTGTTACCGGTGGTGGCAGGAGACTGGGAAAAGAGATTGCTCTGTCCCTGGCCCGTCAGGGTGCTGATATAATTCTTCACTTCTTCCAATCCCGGCAGGAAGCCGATGATACATCAGAGGAAATCCGGATGTTAGGCCGGAAATGCCGAATAAGCTCTCACAACCTTTCAGATGCTGATTTTACAGAAAAATGGTTTGGCAATCTGATTGGAGAAAATGGATGTCCCGATATTCTGATTAACTCAGCTTCAAGTTACTATGAAGATACATATACGAATATGCGTGTTGAAAGGCTTCAGGAATCGATGAACCTTCATGTCTACTCGCCACTTGTGATGATAAGAATGATGTATGAAGTCGGCAGGGGCGGTTCTGTAGTGAATTTACTTGATACCCGGGTAGCTGACAGAGACCCTTTCCATGCATCCTACCACCTGGGGAAAAGAGGCCTTTCAAGCATTACCCGCGACCTTGCTGCGGAGTTTGCCCCTGTGCTGAGAATTAACGCTGTTGCACCAGGAATTATACTGCCCCCTGATGGACAGGGCGAAGAATGGATAGAACGGCTGAAGTCAACAAACCCCCTTCTTGAAAGGGGCACTGCACTGGATGTCAGTGATGCGGTATTATTCCTGGCTGAAGCAAGATTCACCACCGGGCAGATTATTTTTGTTGACGGGGGAAGACATCTCAAAGGGAATGCTTATGAACTATGACAGAGCTGATAAAATTCACATCCGGGATCTGCTGATACGGACGGTTATCGGGATATACCCCCATGAAAGGGGCATCAGACAGGACCTGATGATAAATCTTACCCTCTATACCAATCAGAGGCCGGCAGCTGATGCCGATGATTTTAATCTGACTGTAGATTATCAGGCTGTTCAGGAATCAGTGGTAGAGCTGGCGGAATCATCATCTTTCGGATTGATCGAAGCTCTCGCTTCCGCCATTGCCGTACTGTTGCTTGAAGTTGAAGGGGTTTCTGCCTGCCGGGTTACCGTTGATAAGCCGAATGTGCTCAGATACTCAAAAAGTGTTGCCGTCGAAATTTTCAGGGAAAGCTGAAACCAGCCCGGTACAGAGTAACTTCAGAGTTTAACTCCTGAAGCGTTTTTCCCCAGCATTCCGCAAGCCGCCTGTATCCCTTTACCACGGCTTTTCCGGGTTCTGCACTCAATCCCGGAATTTCTGAGTATGTGATGAAAGCGGTCTACCGTAGAATCATCCGCCTCGGACCAGGGAAATGCATCCACCGGATGATAGGGAATAAGATTTACCTTGGCTGTTAAACCGTCCATCCATTTCACCAGTTCCTCAGCATGTTCATTCTTATCGTTCACACCGGGTATAAGAACATATTCAAAGTACAATGCGTCTTTAACACCGAATTGAGGTGAATCCTTCAATGCTGATTTCAGTTCAGCCATCGGCCATATCCGGTTTATCGGCATCAGTTCATTTCTGATTCTATCATTCGATGCATTAAGACTCACCGCCAGGTGCAGGGTTCTGTAGGCCCTCTCAGGAAATCTGCCTTCCAGTTCGCTTAAACGCCGGATTCCTTCAACATGTCCCGAAGTGGATATTGAGATTCTCCGCTTGGGAATACCGGCACCCCGCTGATCGGAAAAAATATCGACAGCACGCATCACCTGATCAAAATTATCAAAGGGTTCTCCCATTCCCATAAAAACAATGTTTCTTGGATTCCTGCCGATTGTGAAGCGAGCGGCGGCCCATTGAGCCACAATTTCCTCTGTCTTCAAATCCCGGCGAAGCCCCATGGCTCCGGTCTCACAGAAAGAACAGCCCCGACCGCATCCCACCTGACTGGAAAGACATAAGGTTTCCCATTCGGACATGGGAATAAGAACAGACTCAGTGAGTAAAGAGTCTTCCAGAAGAAGGGTGAACTTCAAAGTACCTTCAATATCCGGGAATCTGTCAATTCGGGGAAGGCTCACCTGAAAATCCTGTTCAACCAATCGGGCCAGGTTCTCAGAAAGACGATACTCCTTTTTCTGTGAAACTGATGCATTCCCTTCAGAATAGAGCTGCTGAAAAAGAACCTGGGCGTGGTAAGCACCTTTACCGTAGTGAGAACTGAAGTACTCAATTAACTCATCAAAGCGGTATCCGAAGCCGCCGATTGACAATGAACCCATCTTATTGTTCCATCACTTCATTAAGCTATCAAAAACCTACCTTTAGCAGGAACTTGACGCAAGTAGGAATGCCGTCTTAGTGTTGGGAAATATGAAACCTTCAACTATTTTTTCACTACTATCAAGTAATGGCGACAGCCGGGAAGTATCTGCTCAGGGTTGGATACGTACAAAAAGAGACAGTAAAAACATCATATTCTTTGAAATTAACGACGGATCCTGTTTGTCAAGCATACAGGTGGTTGTCGACAAGGAGAGTGGTCTTGTCAGCGAAGAACTGAATCATAAACTTTTAACCGGGGCCAGCGTTACGGTACAAGGTAAGCTTGTGACTTCTCAGGGTAAGGGTCAGGGAGTTGAGCTGCTGGCCGATGAGGTAAAGCTGATTGGAGAATCCCGGGCGGATTATCCCCTTCAGAAGAAGCGCCATTCTTTTGAGTTTCTACGGGAAATCGCCCATCTCCGACCGAGAACCAACACGTTTGGAGCCGTTACCCGGGTTCGCAATGCCCTCTCCACAGCGGTTCATGCATTTTTTCAGGAACGGGGATTCCTTTGGATCCATACACCAATTATTACCGGAAGTGATGCCGAAGGTGCGGGTAACATGTTTCAGGTTACCACTCTGAATATGGACAATGTACCGCAGCTGAAAGACGGAAGCATCGACTATCAGGAGGATTTTTTCGGACGAAAATCTCATCTCACGGTAAGCGGACAGCTTCAGGTGGAAAACTTTGCCTGCTCCATGAGTAATGTATATACCTTCGGTCCCACTTTTCGTGCCGAGAACTCCAATACCACACGACACCTGTCGGAGTTCTGGATGATTGAACCTGAAATGGCGTTCTGCAGCCTTGATGGGAACAGGCAGATGGCTGAAGACTTTATCAAGTATCTGCTCAGTTATGTTCTGAATAACTGCAGTGAAGATATGGAGTTTTTCAACAAGTGGGTACAGAAGGGAACCATAGAGAATCTCCAGAAGGTTGTGGACTCATCCTTTACCCATATGAGCTACACCGAAGCGCTTAAACTCCTGGAAAAAGCTGATACAAAATGGGAGTACAAACCATCCTGGGGAATAGATCTTCAGGCCGAACATGAAAAATACCTCACAGAAGAGGTAATCGGCGGACCTGTTACCCTTACCGACTACCCAAAAGATATTAAAGCGTTCTACATGAAACAGAACGATGATGGAAAAACCGTACGGGCCATGGATGTCCTGGTTCCCAGGTTAGGCGAAATAATCGGCGGCAGCCAGAGAGAAGACAATCTGGAGAAACTGGAAAACCGAATGAATGAAATGGGCATGGACAGCGGTGAATACGACTGGTACCTGGATCTCAGACGTTACGGATCTGTCCCTCACAGCGGTTTCGGCCTGGGATTTGAAAGAATTGTCCAATATGTTACAGGAATGCAGAACATCAGAGATGTTATTCCCTTTCCCCGGGCACCGAAAACAATTTCATTCTGAGCCTCGGTTGCCTTACTGAAAACTTTTTAGTCTCTTTTCTGCTGTTCAGGTTTCATCAATGTACCCCTGCCATTATATTGAAGCTATGATTGAAAATGATTTGATGATTTTTCCCGGTACTGCAAGCGCTAATCTCACCTCCTCAATATGCGATTGGCTTAAAGTTCCAGTGCGTAAAAATGACTGTCTGACATTTTCTGATGGAAACACCTTTGTGCAGGTGGGAGAAAATGTCCGCGGCAGGGATGTGTTTGTGGTACAATCCACCATTCATAAAACCAACGATAAATTTATGGAACTGCTGTTCTGGATTGACGCGTTGAAACGGGCCAGTGCCGCATCGGTTACAGCCGTAATCCCTTATTTCAGTTACGGGAAAGGCGATAAAAAGGATGAACCCCGGGTATCTATCAGGGCCAGGGTTTGTGCCGATGCTCTGGAATCCGTTGGATGCGACCGCGTCGTTACCATGGACCTGCATTCCCCGCAGATACAGGGTTTTTTCCGAATACCTGTGGATAATCTTTTCGGACTTCACACCCTGGGAAATAGGGTAAAGAAAGACGGTGCGGATAATCTCGTTGTTGTCGCCGCGGATACAGGTTTTGCCGAAGAGGCAAGAAAGTTTGCCCGTTATCTTGATGCACCTGTTGCCATCAGTGTAAAACACCGGCCGGATCATAATGAGCAGGCGGAGGTTATTGATATCATCGGGGATGTAAGAGGAAAAACAGCTTTAATTGTGGATGACTTTGTCATTTCCGGCGGAACCCTGATTGAAGATGCCAGAGATTTAAAATCCAAAGGAGCATCCCGGGTTATGGCGGCGGTTACCCACGGGGTTTTTTCCCCGGGAGCCATGAAACGTATAAGTGATTCGGAACTTGAAAAACTCTATGTGACTGATAGTGTGGAGAACCGTCCTGAGCCTCTTATTGAGAAGATTCAGGTTGTCCCGGTGGCTTCCTGTTTTGGAGAGGCTATCAAAAGAATTGCAAGAAAAGAATCCATCAGCGCCATGTTCCCCGAGTAACTGGACGTTGATTCCCAAGCGAATGCCGGGATCGTTCCTCGCTACGCTGCGGTACGACCCTAAATATGAGCGGAATACAGCGGGTTCGTACCAGCAATGTACCGCAGGCAATGCCGAGGAACGTTGCAACAAAAGCGAACTTGCGAGAAGTGAACTTGTTCATTCTGACGGGATCGTTCCTCGGCTCCCGCCTCCGGTA
>QNBK01000029.1 GCA_003644105.1 Spirochaetota bacterium
ATGGAACAAAAGGGGGCATACTGGAAGCTCTACACCCGGCAATTCAAAGAGGAAGTTGAGGCCGAAGCTCTAGGGGCCTGAGAGAAGGAACTCAACCAGTTTATCATCCAGTATGTGAAGGATTCCCTCAGATTGCGAAACGGCGGCAACCCGTCCATCTTCGGTATCAGTGAGCCGATATTCGGTAAATCGGCCCTTTGAATCCTCGACTCTAAGAACCAGAGGTGATTCTTTTATCCCTTTTGAGGGAGCGATGGTAAGAGATTCACTCCCTAAAAGTCGTCCAGAGAACTCCAGAGCGGCTTTTTTATCGAGTATTCTTCGGTTCCCGTCCCTGCCGGTTAAAAACCACTGCCCGGTCTCTTCATGAAGACGCCAGTAGAGCCGGGTATCACTGGAGAGTTCTGCACGGATTATTTCCGGTGTATCCGGAAAAAGCCGACGCTCCATCCAGTACCGGGCATCCCCGGATACATCAGCGGTGTTCAGATTCGGCCAGAGAACGAGCCCTTCATCGATAATAAAGTACACCCCGCCCCCGGCCTGACGCTCTCCAATGGGTTCGAGTAAAACCGGCCTGCCCTTATCGGTCTGAATGGCAATTTCCAGGTTCCCGGCAGATATTGGCGAATCCGAAACCTTCCAGAGATTCTCAGAACCTGTTTTCAAACGTTCCAGAAAACTTTCGATACGGTCGCCCCGGGAGGGGAGCTGCCAGTCCCCGGACACCAGGCTCCATTCCCCGTTAATTTTCTCCAGGGAGAATAATGTGTCTTCTCCGGTAAAGGTAATTCTTTCTATCCGGGAGGTTTCAGGGAAAGACATCGATTCCGGGGAGGATGCTGCTTTTAACAGCCTGGAACCGGCAGGATTCCGGCCCCGGAGCTGAATTCCGGTGATATCCGATGCCATCATAGATATCAGATCTTTCCGCCCGGCGGCCAGAAGAAGGGCTGTATCAATATCCCGAAAAGAGCGGCGGCCATCCTCATAAACAGCGGGTTTCAGAAAATCAGTATCGTCGATGAAGAGTAGAGAACCCTCTTGCTCCCGGGAAGAGGCCCAGACTCCGGCAGAGCTCTCAGGCTGAAGTGCAGAACCTGCTATCAGAATCCTGCCTCCACCGTCCATATACTTCAGAAGTAGATCCGGGAGGTTCTCAACAGTATTCAAAGCGGGCCCATCCCGGATAAGCAGAATATCAAATCCCTTTGCCTGAGTAACTCCGGGGAACCACTCCCCGGTTTCCCAGCGGCCTTCCAGAAATGACACCGGCAGTCCGCTCCCATCCTGCGAGCCGTCCAGGTATCCGGCTTGAACCAGTCCTCCGGCGGCAAGATCCTGCAGGGCACGGGCCAGATCCAGGCTCAGCCATTCACTCTCCCAGATGTCGGGAATAACGATGCGTTTATCCTGCCAGTCGAGAACAAGGGACGACCAGAGAAATACGAGATTGCCACTTGCATCTGTTGCCGGGATGGGGAGCAGGGAGTCCGGCTGCCTTTCACCTTTATCGGGGCTGCGCACCACAGCGGTAATTATTCTACGGCCATTCTCCGAGGCTGCCAGATCCGCCATGAGGCTATCGGCTGCCTTGAGGTTTACCCCACCGGTGAGCTCAGGGGAGAGGTACCAGGTAAAGCGTATGGGGCCGTCGAGGGCCCTTAAGGAGGAGAGGAGAACTTCTGGAAGAGGTTGAACCGGTTTTCTGCAGCCAACTGCAGCTGAGAGTAAAAGTGATGTGAGAAAAAACAGCGGAATGAGACGCCGGGCGGCAGAGGTCAGTCTTTACTCTCCTCTTGATAAGGCACCTGAATTACCATCTGATCCCGGCATAGAAACGCCCCGGGGTAATACTCCCGGCACTCATCCCGAAGAACCTTGAGCTCCCGGTTGGTGTAGCGCGGGCTGTAATGAATCAGACCCATACGCCGTATATCTCCGGCTTTTTGTGCCAATTGACCTGCCTGACGGGCTGTCAGATGCTTCTTCTCCCTGGCAGATTCAGCCAGATCTTCGGCGAACATGGCCTCGCATATCAGAAGATCCGAACCGGCCACCTCACCGGGGATAGAGTCCCGCCATGCCGTATCGGTAACATAGGACACCTTGCGTCCATGACGGGCCTCCCCCATCACCTGAGCCGGCTCAACGGTACTGCCATCCTCCAGCTTGACGGTCTCCCCCTTCTGAAGACGGCCCCAGAGAGGTCCCCGGGGGACAGCGGCCTCATCGGCCTTTTCCGGGTAAAAAATCCCGGGTCTGTCTTCTTCTTCCAGTGTATATCCCACACAGACTTTAGAATGACGCAGGGGGAAGGAACGGATACAGTATCCATCACCCTGAAAAACCACTCCGGGCGTGCCGGGATTCTCAATTTCACGAACCTCAAGAGGATAGTTGATGAACATATCCAATACCTTGCGGCTGGACTCCACATACTCCTTCACCTTGGGAGGACCGATGATAATCAGCGGTTCATCCCGCTCTACCTGAGCGGTGAGCATCAGTATTCCCGGCAGACCGGTGATATGATCGGCATGGGTGTGGCTGATGAGTATAACGGATATTTTTTTCCATTTCAGATTCAGCTGGCGAAGACTTATCTGGGTGGCCTCTCCGCAGTCGAAAAGGAATAGTTCTCCTCCCCGCCGAAGAAGCATGGAGGTGAGAAATCTGTTTGGCAGGGGCATCATGCCCCCGGTTCCGAGTATAAAGCTTTCCATTGGCAGGCAATTTACCTGATTTTGAATCGGCTGTGAAGGCGGATATCAGTAACGCCGGCTGGAAGCACCGGCCTGCAGCTCTGTTTTTCAGCCATCGAGGTTGGTCAGCAGTTCACGAACTCCTGATTTTGAGAGAAAACCGTCGAACATCTCATCAATCAGGCTGGTTTCAACATCCATATCCGAAAACTCAAGGAAATCCGGAAGTGTCTTATTAATGAATTTCTGAGTCTCTTTGTAAACATCCTCATCAATGGGAAGAACCTGGTTCCCCTCGGAGCTGCTGACATCGGCACTTGAGAGAAAGCTGGCAACTCCGCCGTACTGCATCTCTGCCCAGACTACCAAAGTAGCAGACCAATCATCAAAATCCATTGCAACCCGTGCGGAGTTCAACTGATCGGCCATCCAGGCTGAATTGTTGAACTGATTGTAGTACATATCCCCAGTGATGGATTGAGTATCGTATTTCACCGGATAAAACTCCACGGTGACAGATTGGGAGAGTCCCAGGGAAACCGGTGAAATTTCGTTCCGGGTATCTCCGATTCGGGTTACCAGCAGAGTCGGTGTACCCTCATATGTACGTTTCCAGGTGAGTGTACCGCTGCTCAGATAGGAATCAATCACTTCAGATTTAATCCCGATATCTCCCTGATAATCAACAAACAGTACCGCTCCGGCATCTTCGGCTGATTTAACGCTGCCGGCAGTGATAAACTTCAAGAAATCGGGGTAGTCGTTTCTTTCAATAAAGTCCCGGCTTACCTGATCGATTTCAGAGCTGAACTCTACCGAATCACCGTTCTTATCTGTGTCATAATTAAAATAAATATTCCGATCGGAGAATGCCACGATGAGAGTTCCCTCGTCATAACATGTTCTCAGCAGAGTTCCGATATCTCTGTACCCGGAAACCAGGTCGTTAATACTCAGCAGCAGTCCGGTAGCTTCGATATAGGATGAGCGTTCATCCAGGCCCATCAGTTCAAGGGCTTTAACATATTTTATCTGGGCGGCCACATCCTTTGCATTCCGCAGCTCGGCTGAAAAGTCTTCGGTGCTTAAAAAGGATGAAGCCATGGAATTACCCACCCGGGAATTAACATTTACAAGCTGCTGGTAGGTTTCCCAGGCCTTTTCTTTATCGGAATCTGTTCCTTTAAGTTGATTCTCAGCCTGCTTACTTAAATTTTCATTGAACTGGGGGAATCTCTCAACCAGAAAATTCTCAGCAGAATCTATTTCTGACTGATTTTTGTTTTTATCAGCGGCCTTTTCATAAGAGTCCAGAGCCTCCTGGATGGCCTCGGCATAAAATCCCATTGACCACGACTGCTCGGCCTTTTCCAGCAACCTGGAGGCGGAAATACATCCGGATAGAAATAATAATGCCGCCAACGGCAGTATCAGAAAGGTACGGATCCGTACAGTGGTTCGGTTCATAAATTCACTCCTTGTTTTATTATCATAATATTAAAGCCGGGAAAGCAACTCCCCGCATCAGATCTATGCTGGTTCATAAGCCAGAAAGGCTCCAAGCCAGCGTTCAGCTTCAGTTTTATCCATTCCCCGCCTCTGAGCATAATCGCTAAGCTGCTCCTCACTGATACGGCCCACACTGAAGTACTGAGCCCCCGGCCGGGCAAAGAGGTAGGCACATACTGAGGCGGATGGATCCATCATGGAGCTCTCTGTCAGACTGACTCCAATAGCCTCTTTGACTCCGAGTATTTCAAAGAAATCCCGCTTCATCGTATGGTCCGGGCATGGAGGATAGCCGGGGGCCGGTCGTACACCATCATACTCCCCGGCAATTATCTGCTCGGGTTTAAGTGTCTCATCCGGGGAGCTTCCCCAGAGTTCCCTGCGTACATAGCGGTGCAGCCATTCGGCTGCGGCCTCTCCGATACGGTCAGCCAGGGCCTTGATAATAAGGGCGCCGTAGTCATCATCGACATCGACACGGGCCTGTACTGCCGCCTTCTCCCCCAATCCCCCGGTAGCGGCAAAGATACCAATCCAGTCCCTAACCCCGCTGCCCACTGGTGCCACCCAGTCAGCCTGAGAGAGGTAGTATGGAGTTTTTTCTTTCTGACCGGTCTGCCTCATCTGGGGCAGCACTTTAAAAGGTTCACTGCGGCCCTCTCCGTTGTAAAGAAGAATATCATCCCCGGCGGAATGAGCCGGGAAGATTCCCACAACAGCGGCGGCCTTCAGCAACTTACCGGCAATGACACGGTCCAGCCACGAACGGGCATCTCTCAGAAGATTTCGAGCCTCTTCCCCACGCTCCGGGTCGTCAAGAATAGCCGGATATTTACCCTTGAAATCCCAGGCATAGAGAAAGAATCCCCAGTCAATTAAAGGAACAATATCTTCTAAAGGTATATCTGAAAAGGTTTTAACTCCGGTAAAACCCGGTACGGGAAGTTGGTTTTCGGCAGTCCAGCCTCCTTGGGGAATCCAGGGAGTCGATCGCGCCGATTCAAGATCGACATGAACCTTGCTTTCGATGCGGTTCTTTTTATCAACACGGATTCGTTCCTGATCTTCACGGTTTTTCGCCACCGATTCATCCCGTCCTTCAGGATTTATCAATGCTGCGGCTGCAGAGGGAGCCATGGAGGCATCCTTCACATGAAAAACCGGCGCCGAATAGGAGGGGGCAATTTTCAAAGCGGTATGTGCAGGGCTTGTGGTAGCCCCTCCGATGAGAAGAGGGATGTCCCATCCACGGCTCTCCAGTTCTGCGGCCACCTTCACCATCTCATCAAGGCTCGGGGTTATCAGCCCTGACAATCCGATAAGATCCGCATTCCATTCTTCGGCTCTATGCAGTATATCCTCAAGGGGAACCATCACACCCATATCTTCCACTTCATAACCGTTGCACTGAAGAACAACACCGGCAATATTCTTGCCGATATCATGAACATCTCCCTTCACTGTGGCCATAAGTATACGGCCCCTGGAGCTAAGCTCTGCCGCCTGATCCTTTTCCAGGTAGGGCTGAAGCACACCTACAGCTCTTTTCATAACCCGGGCGCTTTTAACCACCTGAGGCAGAAACATTTTCCCGGAACCGAAAAGTTCTCCCACCCGGTTAAGGCCATCCATTAAAGGGCCTTCGATAATACCCAGGGCATCCCCGCTTTTAACCCTGGCCTCTTCAACATCTTCTTCCACCCAACCGGCAATACCTTTTACCAGAGCATGGGTGAGGCGGTTTTCAACGGAAGATTCTCTCCAGCTTAAGTCCTCAACAGAGGCCTTTCCCCGGCCGGCATAGGACTCGGCAATATCAAGAAGTCGATCGTCTGCATCACTTCTTCTGGCCAGAATGACATCTTCAATTCGCTCCCGGAGTTCAGATTTCACTTCATCATAAACTTCCAGCTGACCGGCATTGACAATACCCATACTGAGCCCGGCTTTAATCGCGTAATAGAGAAAAACCGTATGCATGGCTTCCCGAACCGCGTTATTTCCCCGGAATGAGAAGGAAACATTGCTGATGCCCACGGAAAACCTGACTCCGGGAAGTTCTTTTTTCAAAATAGTCAGGGCATCAATAAAATCAAGGGCGTACCGGGAATGCTCCGGGATTCCTGTAGCCACGGCAAAAACGTTTAAATCCAGAATAATGTCTTCCCGGGGAAATCCAGCTTTTTCGGTGAGCAGTTTCACGGCCCTGCGGCCGATATTGACTTTTCTCTCTCTGGTATCGGCCTGACCATCCTCGTCAAAGGCCATTACAACGGCAGCAGCGCCGTAACGCCGGACGAGCCGGGCCTGATCCAGAAACTTATCCTCCCCTTCTTTCAGACTCAGGGAGTTCACAATACCCTTTCCCTGAAGACAGCGAAGTCCGGCTTCCAGGGCGGTAAAACGGGAGGAGTCGATCATAATCGGTACACGGGCCACATCAGGCTCGGCCATAAGGAGATTCAGAAAGGCAGTCATTTCCTCCGGGGCATCAAGGAGAGCATCATCAATATTCACATCTACTATCTGGGCGCCGTTTTCCACCTGATGTCTGGCAATTTCAACGGCCTCCTCGTATTTTTTATCTCTGATAAGCCGGGCAAACTTCCGGGAGCCCGAAACGTTGGTTCGCTCGCCCACATTGACAAAAAGACTCTCATCATCGATTTCAAGAGCTTCCAGTCCGCTTAAGAATGTAACTGGGTGAAAGGAATCTCCGGAAATAATTTTTCTCGGAAGGCAATTCTCCATCCTGTCTCTGATGGCCTTAATATGTTCCGGCCGGGTTCCACAGCATCCGCCGACAATATTCACAAGACCCTTATCCGCCATTTCACCCAGTACCCGGGCCATGTGCTCCGGTGTATCGTTGTAGTTACCCTCCTCATCAGGTAATCCGGCATTGGGATGTACGGAAATCGGGATATCAGCTGCTTCTGATAAAACACGAATATGGGGAACCAGATCGGTGGCCCCAAGGGCACAGTTCAGTCCGATGGAGAGGGGCTGAGCATGGGCCACAGAATACCAGAAGGCCTCGGGGGTCTGGCCGGTAAGAGTGCGCCCTGAAGCGTCGGTGATGGTTCCGGATATCATAATCGGCCAGCGGCGCCCGTATTCTTCGAAGAGGCCGAGAATGGCATGTATTGCAGCTTTGGCATTCAGGGCATCAAAAACCGTTTCAATCAGGAGGATATCCGCACCGCCCTCAAGGAGAGCTCTGGCCGATTCGGCGTAGGCTATGGAAACCTCTTCAAAGGTTACATCCCGATATCCGGGATTTTCCACTTTCGGAGAAATGGAAAGGGTTTTACTCGTCGGCCCCAGGACACCGGCAACAAACTTCGGCCCGATTCCCCCGTTCTGATAGAACTGATGTACAGCCGCCCGGGCATTTTCAGCGGCAATCTGATTCAATTCAGAGACAAGGTTATTCGTTCCATAATCTTTCTGAGACAGGCTGGTTCCATTAAATGAGTTGGTTTCAATGATGTCTGCCCCGGCTTCAAGAAACTTTATATGAAACTCCCGCACCAGATCCGGCCGGGTAAGATTAAGCATTTCGTGATTGCCAAGAAGATCTTTGAAGTGTGATTCGAAACGCTTACCCCGATAATCTGTTTCTTTCAGTTTTTTTGACTGAAACCACGTACCTGTGGCACCGTCCAGCAGAAGAATCCTGTTTTTCATCAGATTCTGCAGTTCTACTGTTTTATCGGGCTGAATCATGCATCGATGCTCCCTGTACTGCCTGAGTTTATAGACAGAGTTACAATGGGGCAACAGGAAGTACTTTGATATCAGTTATTGTGTTACTTGATTTCTGACATCCTGATGTTTAAATTATTATTAAAGAGGTAGAATATGATTTCCCGTATACTCATTATAGATTCAAAATTATCTTCATTCATCATTGTTACAGCAATTTCACTCTTATCCCTTCTGACGGCGTCCTGTGTATCGTACGACTCTGTTGAGGAAGGTGAGATGAATACGGTCTACAAAGTGAACGGCGGCAGTGTTCTTATGGACAAGGGCATTGACAAGATGGTGGTTCTCGGAGCCCGGAACGACTCTGATTCGGATATTACGGTAACAGTTCGTGCAATCGGCGGGGAAATCGGCTATAGAAGCAGTTCTTCCGGTGTATCGAATTTCTCAAAAAGCTCCAGTTCGATGACAAGAGGGGCGTATTTAACCGGGGGCAATAACGCAATTATCCATCCTGGTGAAGAAACTATGATTACAGTTTTTCTGAAGAACTGGTACATGGCCAATAAAAAGTTTAAGCACCGCATGGAAGTGATAGTCGACAACGGGATTGAACGCCATGCCATTAATATTTACGCTACCCAGGATGATATCTTTGATGATTCCAAAAAAACTTTCACCTACAACAAACTGGGGAAAAACGATCCGTCCAGAAATGGAGCCGTACATATGGGAGTCGGTGTTCTTCCAGGAGATTTTGTACTGACAATTCCCTTGAAATAGAAAAACCCCCGGAATCGGGGGTTTTCATGGGTAACGATATTTAATAAATGTCAAACACCGAGATAGGCGTTCTTAACCTCTTCATCGGCCATCAAGGCTGAAGATGTATCGCTTTTTACTATCATGCCGTTCTGAAGAACGTACCCCCTGTCTGCAATCTTCAATGCCTGGTTGGCATTCTGTTCAACCAGAAAAATGGTGGTTCCCTGCTCTTTATTAATCCTTGTGATTATACCGAATATCTGCTGAACAATGATGGGCGCAAGACCGAGTGAGGGTTCATCCATCAGCAGTATTCTGGGCTTGGCCATCAATGCCCGGCTGATGGCAAGCATCTGCTGCTCACCTCCGGAGAGAGTTCCTCCAGACTGATTCCGCCGCTGGGAGAGAATCGGAAAAAGATCAAAAACGTATTCCAGATCCCGCTTCTGTTCCTCTTTATCCCTACGCAGATAAGCACCCATATCCAGATTTTCAAGTACTGAAAGCTGTGGAAAGATTCTCCGGCCTTCGGGAACCTGACTTAAGCCCATGGTTACTATCTGATGTGCCGGCATACCGGTAATGTCGATACCTTCAAGGAAAATAGAGCCGCTGCGGGGTGGCTCAATTCCGCTGATGGACATCAACGTGGTTGATTTACCGGCACCATTAGCCCCGATGAGACAGATAATCTCACCCTTTTTCACTTCCAGACTGATGCCCTTGAGGGCCTGAATGTTACCATAATAAGTTTTTATATTATCAAGTTTCAGCATCTTCTTATTCCCCCAGATAGGCCTTGATGACTGCAGGATCGGCCTTCACCACATCAGGAGAGCCTTCGGCAATCAGTTTCCCGTAATCAAGTACATAGATTCTCTCGGACAGACTCATAACCAGACTCATATCGTGTTCGATAAGAAGAATAGTAAGTCCTTCTTCATCCCGGATTCTTTTGATTGTATCATCCAGTTCTTTTGTTTCCTGGGGGTTCATACCGGCAGCGGGTTCATCCAGAAGAAGCAGTTTGGGCTCTGTTGCCATGGCCCTGGCTATCTCCAGACGCCGCTGGGCTCCGTAAGGCAGGCTGGATGCCGGCTCATTGGCATATTTAGCCAGATTGAGCTTTTTGAGGATTTTCAGGCTGTCAACAATTACTCTTTCTTCCTCATCTCTGGTTTTTTTATCCCGAAAAATGGCACCGAAGATTCCTGCCTTAAGCTTGGGATGGCGGCCGATCATTACATTTTCCAGAGCAGTCATACTGCTGAACAGCCTGATGTTCTGGAATGTTCGTGCTAAACCGAGTTCGGTTATCTTATTCGGCTTTTTCCCATTCGTCCGGATAATCTCGGAGTTGGGTCCGGCCACAGTGATATTCCCTTCTGACGGGGTGTAGACTCCTGTAACACAGTTGAAAAGTGTAGTTTTTCCCGCACCGTTGGGACCGATAAGGGCCACAATTTCACCCTCGTCTATATGCATATCCACATGGTCGACAGCCCGCAGCCCCCCGAAAACCATGGAAAAATCGTTTATATCCAATATGGTACGGCTCATGATTTATCCTCACCGACTAAGTAGCGTTTTCTTACTCTGGGGATAATTCCCTGAGGCCGGAATATGGACATCACAACAAGAGCAACACCGAACATCAGCATCCTGTAATCAGCCAGGGCCCTGAAATACTCAGGTATAAGGGTAACTAGAAAAGCACCGAGTATGACTCCCGGGATAGACCCTGTTCCTCCCAGAACCACCGCTACCAGTATCATCACCGATTCCATCAGGGTGAAACTTCCCGGATTGATGTAGGTGGTTTTCGCTGCCAGAACCACTCCCACCATACCGGCCCAGACAGCACCCAGTGCAAAGGTAATCAGCTTTGTCTTCGCCAGATCGATACCCATGGATTGGGCGGCAATATCATCTTCTTTCATCGCCTCTAAAGCCCGTCCAATACGAGAATCCTCCAGCCGCCTGATAACAAAAATGGCAAAAAGAACAAGAACAATACAGATGTAGAAAAGGTAGGTAGTGGCACCCTGTAATGAAAGCTTTACAAAGAAACCCGGGCGGGGTATCTGCGCTATACCTTCAGGTCCTTTGGTGAATCCGGACATATTTTCCAGAAGCAGCCGGGAGATTTCACCGAAAGCCAGGGTAACAATGGCCAGATAGTCTCCTCTGAGTCTCAGCACGGGAACACCGATTACGATACCGAAAACAGCTCCTGATACGGCACCCAGGGGCAGAGCCGCCCAGAAAGGCAAACCCCAGTACAGGTACATTAAACCATAGGTATAGGCTCCCATGGCGTAAAAGGCCGCATAGCCCAGATGAAGCAGTCCGCCGTAGCCGATAACAATATTCAATCCCAGGCCCAGTATGACGAACATCAGAGCACTGGTCATAATCCCTACCTGATAGAATTTCACCATAAAGGGAAATGCAAGAACCAGTATAGCCAGCACTGCAAGTGTCGGGATTTTCACCTTCCTCTCACCCAGGGCTTTTCTTAAGGAGAACTTCCCGTCCCTGTCTGCATCCGGCTTGGACTCACCAGGACCGTTCTCTTTCCTGTCAAGGAGAAATCGCCACAACCAGGAGAGGAAAAATGTTCCGATTCCAATCCACATCAGGTTTTTCCAGCGCCAGAGAACGACACCTTCATAACTGTTTACCTTGATAACCATGATGGGGAAAGTAAGAATCATCAGCCAGAGAGCGCTTAGTACAGATTTTTTTATCTCTTGAATAATCTTGTTCACGACATCACACCTTCTCTATTTCGTTTCGGCCCAGAAGACCGGAAGGTTTGAAAATCAGTATCAATATCAGAATGATAAAAGCAAAAACATCTTCATAGGCACTGGAGATGTAACCGGCACCGAAACTCTCGGTCATCCCCAGAACAAGACTCCCCAGAACAGCTCCGGGAATACTGCCGATACCGCCGAGAACCGCGGCAACAAAAGCTTTGATACCCGCCAGAAAGCCGATATAGAAGTTTATCTGTCCCGTATGGTTGGCGATCAGCACGCCACCGATAGCCGCGGTAGCAGATCCGACGGCAAAGGTAAATGTAATAACTTTATTGATATCAATCCCCACAAGCTGAGCCATCACCTTATCCTGGGATGTGGCTCTCATGGCCTTACCGGTTCTCGTAAACTTGATAAGCAGTGTAAGTATTACCATGACAACAACTGTTGTAATCAGGATTACCAGCTGTGTTGTGGTTACCAGGGATTTACCCGGGGTGAGAAACGGGAAATTGGGAATCATGGACCTGAACGGCAGGAAATCGGATGTTTGTGCCAGAAGAACATAATTCTGCAATATAAGAGACATACCGATGGCGCTGATGAGTGCCGTCAGTCTGGGGGCATTCCGTAGTGGTTTGTAGGCAATTTTCTCCATTGTTACACCGTAACCTGAGGAAAAGAAGATTGCTGCGGCCAGAGATATGGCCAGAATGGTAAGGGGCGACAGTCCGGTAGTTATCTGTAATGCACCGCCGACAATAAGTGCAGTAAATGCACCGATCATGTAGATTTCACCATGAGCGAAATTGATGAGCTTAATGATGCCGTACACCATTGTGTAGCCCAGAGCGATCAAGGCATAGATACTGCCTTTGGTCAGCCCGGCCAGAACGAGCTGCAGGAAGTACTTCAAGGGGGATTCTCCTTGGGATTGGATTTCAGGGCAAAAAGAGCATAATCTCTTTTGCCGAAAAAGAGGCGACAGGTAAACCTGCCGCCCCTGATTATCAACTAAACAGTGACAGGATTCTAGAGTTCGACGTAAGCGCCGTTCTGAACCTGATAAACGGCAAATCCAACACCGATGGCATCACCCTTATCATCGAAGCTGATGCTTCCAAGAGGAGTGTCAACGTAATTGGAACGCAATGCCTTCATAATCTCAAGCCCATCAGTACTATCGGCTTTCTCGATGGCATTCAGAAGTGCAATGGTTGCGGCATAAGCGTTGATAAAAAACGCACCGGGATCTTCACCATACTTGGCTTTATGATCGGCGGTGGCTTTCTGACTCATGGGATTCGCTGAAGTATCCATGGGACCTGATGCATATACACCTTCAGCATATTCACCGGCTACCTTGATGAAAGTATCATCCTTAACACCGTCGTCAGAAACAAAAGGAATATCAAGACCCATCTGTGTCATCTGCTGTACCAGCTTGGAAGCTTCAGGATGATAACCGCCGAATACGATAGCTTCGGCATCGGAGTTGGCAATCTTTGTAAGTATTGCGGAGTAATCAACAGCACCGGCTGTGATTCCTTCGTAAAGAACGGTTTCAACACCCAGTCCTTTAAGAGCTTCCACGGTGAAGTCTGCAAAACCCTTGCCGTAATCTGCCTTGTCATGAAGTACGGCTACTTTCTTAAGACCCAGGGTCTTGGCAATGAACTCCGCATCGGTGGCGGCCTGGGCATCATCCGATGCGATGGTCCGGAAGAAGTTGGGGTAGTCACCGCTCTGAGTCAGAGGAGGATTTGTGGCCGAAGGGCTGATTGCAGGGATATTGGCTTCGTTATAAATTCCCATGGCACTCTTGGTGGCACCGGAACAGATATGACCGATAACGGCAACAACGCCCTCACCAACTACTTTGGCGGCGCTGTTGGCGGCCACTTCGGGTTTACAGACGTCATCTTCGATAACCAGCTCAATCTGACGTCCGAGAACGCCGCCATTGGCATTCCAGTCAGCAACAACAAGCTCAGCAGCTTTAATTGTGGGGATACCGTAGGATGCAAGGTCGCCTGTGTGAGGACCGACAACAGCGATCTTAACCGTGCCTTTTTCCTCTTTTTTACAGCCAACGACAAAAAACATCGTACTGACTGCCAATAAAAGAACTAGAACTGTGAAAATTTTCTTCATAAATTTTCTCTCCTTTAAAAAGATTCGAATAATAATTCGAGAAATGATATTCCTGTATATCCGCTAGGATACCGGTTGTCAATTCCGGCAAGGGATTGCCGTAATTTTCCCTGACAGACATATTCTCACACAATTTAACAATATAGAGTTGCTAAATTCTCACCAAAGCCCCTAAACAACTATTTATTTGTCTTTTTTAAATATTTTGTTTGTATTACTTCTATTTCTATCCATATTTATTGCGATATACTATGTTTCAATAATTCACTTCTATAATTTCAACCATATATATCCCGACTTGCCTTACTGTTTTTTTATAGAAACAAGTCTATATATCGTAACTGATACGAATAATTCGATATCTTTCGCTGCCCGGTAATAAGAGGGATAAATTTGTTTTTCCAGAAAGTTTTAATTAGACTGTCTTAGTATTACCTAATATTAATAGAGACTATATCAGGAGACAGTATGCAGGAACTTTATCAGGATCCGGATCCCCGGGAAACAGAAGACTGGCTTGAATCCCTGGAAGGGGTATTTGATACCGAGGGAAGCACCAAGGTTACCTACCTTCTGAAAACACTGAATGACAAGGTTAGAAAGCTGGGAGTCAAACCGCCTGATACAACGATTTCACCATATGCCAATACGATATCCCCGAAAAATGCGGATAAAATCCCGGGAGACAGTCTGACAGCCATGAAAGTTGCAGCTTTTGTCCGATGGAATGCCATGGCCATGGTGGCAAAAGCGAATAAAAATAACGATGCACTGGGTGGTCATATCGCCAGTTTCGCTTCCTCAGCGGCTTTGTATGAAGTGGGATTCAACTGGTTTTTCAAGGGGCATGATGCACCCACCGGTCCCGACCTGATATTTTTCCAGGGGCATTCTGCTCCGGGGATGTATTCCAGGGCCTTTATCGAAGGGAGGCTGGATGAAGAACATCTGCTGAACTTCCGCCGGGAAGTGGACGGCAAAGGGTTATCTTCCTACCCGCACCCCTTTCTGATGCCTGATTTCTGGCAGTTTCCCACCGTATCAATGGGTCTGGGACCGCTGATGTCCATATATCAGGCCAGGTTCATGAAATATATGGAGGCCCGGGGTCATACGGAAATAGGGAATAGAAAAGTCTGGACTTTTATGGGGGACGGCGAGTCGGATGAGCCGGAAAGCCGGGGAGCTTTGAGTCTTGCAGCCCGGGAAAAACTGGACAACCTTATTTTTGTGGTGAACTGCAACCTCCAGAGGCTTGACGGCCCGGTGCGGGGTAACGGACGGATTATTGACGAGCTGGAAGGGGCCTTCACCGGAGCCGGCTGGAACGTTATCAAGGTAATCTGGGGAACTGAGTGGGATGAACTGATTAAAAATGATACTGAGGGCATTCTTTTAAAGAAGTTCGCTTCCATGGTAGATGGGGAGTTCCAGGATGTGCGCTCCAAGGGCCCGGAACATCTGAGAAAGTCCTTTTTTGATTCAGACCCGAAAATTGCCGCAATGGTAAAAGATTTCAGCGACAGCGACCTCTGGCAGATGACCCGGGGTGGCCACGATCCCCGTAAGATTTACGCAGCATTCTCTCAAGCCATGAAAGCTGAAGGTGTTCCCACAGTAATACTGGTAAAAACAATTAAGGGCTACGGAATGGGTAAGGCCGGAGAAGCCTCAATGGGAACCCACAGTCAAAAGAAAATGGATACAGCATCCCTGATTGAGTTTCGGGACAGATTTCACATTCCGCTGAAAGATGAGGAACTGGAGAAACTCCCCTTTATCAGACCAGCAGAAGATTCTGAGGAAATGGCATTTATCAGACGCCAGAGGAAGAAACTCGGCGGGCCCATCCCATCCAGAAACTTCAACCCTCCTGCTCTCACCATTCCTCCAATCAGCGATAAACTTTTTAAAAACTCTGTTGAAGCTTCAGGAGATAGAGAAGTTTCCACCACAAACTCCTTTGTCAGGCTGCTCTCAGCTCTGGCCAGGGATAAGGAACTGGGACAGTACATCGTTCCCATTGTCCCGGATGAGGCCCGAACCTTCGGTATGGAGGGAATGTTCCGGCAGCTGGGTATCTACGCACCATCGGGTCAGTTATACAAACCCCAGGATGCCGAGAGCATGATGTGGTACAAGGAATCCCAGGAGGGAAAGATACTGGAAGAAGGGATTACCGAAGCCGGGGGATTCTCCTCCTGGATAGCCGCAGGTACCGCCGGTGCCAATTACGGTGTACCGATGATTCCGTTTTACATTTACTATTCCATGTTCGGCTTTCAGCGCATAGGAGATCTGGCATGGGCGGCCGGTGATATTCATGCCCGTGGATTCCTCCTGGGAGCCACAGCCGGGCGGACAACCCTGAATGGAGAAGGCCTGCAGCATCAGGACGGCCATGGACTTCTTCTGGCGGCTACCTACCCCACCTGCCGGGCCTACGATCCGGCATTTTCCTATGAAATGGCGGTAATTCTCAGAGACGGGCTTCAGAAAATGTACGCCGA
>QNBK01000030.1 GCA_003644105.1 Spirochaetota bacterium
AGTATCCGAAGTATACCGGCATGTTCAGGAAGCTGCAAAACACCCTCCCCCGCCCCGGGAGAGCGGGGAAAACCCAGCAAAGTGGAGAGTAAGAGCCTTACAACGCCGTATCGTGCCAGAGAAACGGAAATACCGGGGTTCTCCCGTTTAAAATATTTCAAAGTTCTATCATTGAAAGATGCCGTACGGCATCGCCTCTCTGCCCCGCTTTTGTGCAGCAAGTCCGACCATACCCTCACTATCCGGGAGCCGGAATCCTTTAAATCGACACTGAACAGGGTTTCCGGGAAAAGACGAAGTGCCTCATCCATAAAAAGAGGCATTCCCGTTCTACCCTCTTCATCTTTTAGAACGATTCTTTCCAATTCAGATCTGGTACATCGGGAGATGGGACGATCGGGACCGCCGAATCTGGAAAAATCAGAATCGTGAGATATCGCAATAAATCCATCTGAAGTTAACCGGACATCAGTTTCAACAATGTCCACTCCAGCTTCAAGAGCGGCCCGAAATGATTTTTCGGTATTTTCAACCGCTCTCTCCGGAGCTCCACGATGTCCGATAATTAAAGGGAGGTTCACAATTCTTCAGAATGGCCATCACCATCAACAACGGTGAGTTCTTCTTTTCCCGGCCAGTTCCCTTCACTCAAAGTAACACTGTTACCACCATCAATATAAAGAGAAGGAATGCCTGTATCTTCCGCCGAATCCACGTCCGAAAAATCGGATTCTCCAGCAGCAGAGACATCATCCACTTTAAACTGATTGACTGCGGTATCCAGATCCCGGCTGATGGTGCTGATAATATCGGCTACTTCCCGGGTCCGCTCAGAGCTTTTTCGGATAACAGACATACCGGTTCTGATTTCTTCACTGCCGGAGCTTACCTGGCTGGATATCTCTGAGGCTTCAGAAACCGACCTTCTCACCGAATGTATATTTTCAGAAATATCCATCGTACTTTCCTTTACCCGGTGTGTATAATCCTGAAGCTCGTTCATTGCTTCCATAACCTGAGTGCTTCCCTGACTCAGTTCCTCTATACTCGATGCAACCTCGGAGGTACGACTGATAACACCCTGTATTTCTGTGTCAATCTGTTCAAATGATGAAATAGTATGATTGCTGGAATCGGTGGCACTGTTGATGTCTCCGATAATAGACCGGAGATTCTCACTGATAATTCGTGAGTTTTCGGAAGTTTTTTCGGCAAGTTTTCTGATTTCATCGGCAACAACACTGAATCCCCGGCCGGCATCCCCGGCATGTGCCGCTTCTATTGCTGCATTCATGGCCAGGAGGTTGGTTTGATCGGCCACACCTTTTATTACATCCGCCATTTCCTGAATGATATTTACATGGCTGCTTACTCTATGGATGGTTTTCCCGGTTTCCTCTATTACCTCGCTGCCGTCCCGGGCGACGCTCTCCAGTCTGAGGGCTGCATCTCTGTTCCCGGAGACAGACTTGGACATGTTGGAGAGTGAGGCCATAATCTGAGTAGTAGCCGCCGTTGACTCTTCCACCATGGAAGCCTGAGATTGAATCATCTCTGAAAAACTCTCAACCCGAGTTACAATGAGATCCGCCGCTCTGGCTGATTTTGTTACACTGTCATCCAATGCGCCTGTAAGTTCCAAAATCGATTCGACATTTTTCTCACCTTCCACAACTGAACTGGAGGAATCCTCCACAGAAGTAATCAGTTGATTCCGGGCTTCTGTATTCGCCTTCGAACCGGCCTGTATAGCAGCGAGAGTTTTCACAAGATTGATAATAAATCCATTTAGATTTCCGCCGAGAAGACTGAGTTCATCCTTTCCGGATTCATTAAATCGCCTCGTAAGATCACCGGATACGAGAACGGCGATATCATCTCTGATGCCGTTGATTTTTCCGAGTATCACACGGATAATCAGTATCGAAAGTATGAAAGAAAGAATAATAACTCCGATAATACTGAAGTCCATAACAAGAGACTGTCTCCGGTTTATCTTTTCAATCTCAGCATCGATAAGAGAAATCTGCTTATTGAGGATCGAGAGATTTGACACAATTGTATCATTGAGGATGGCTTGAGCCGAAACGAAATCATCCGCTGCTTCCATCAAGGTGTCTGTAGCCCTTTGGCGGTATGTATCATCGATCAGGATATGGGTTAAAGGCACATTATTTATATACGGAAAGGTTTCTGAAGCCACCTGCCAGAAACGCTCGGCACTCTCGGTATGAGCAGCCCGGCGGTCGTTCATCAGATTATTCAGACGGAAAACTGAATCAAGAGCATCTGCGATGGTTTTATCCAACCCGGGAAGAACCACGATATCCCTGCTGCCGGTGTCAAAGGCCTCCTGTGTTTTCGCGGAAAGAAGTTGATATTCTTCAATACTTTTGTTGAAAGAGGAAAGCATGTAATTCATCAATCCGCTGTTCTCAGCATTCAAGGCCTGCTGCATATTGCCAAGTAATATCTGCTCTTTACTGATGGTATCAAGATTGACTGTTTGAATATTAATGTAGACCAGTAACAGGATTAAAAAAATATTCGTAATAATCACAAGCCCTGTAAGGCGCAGCCGAATAGTCATACAAAAGCCTCCGCACCCATATCCTACAGTCTGCGTGAATCATGTCAATCATCTTTCAGATAGAAGATGATTGACAGCCGTTGCCGTTCACCACTGAATCCCGATACACTATCTGGTCCATGACTCAAGACAGCAAACCACTTATAGTTCAGGGAGATGGATCCCTTCTTCTCGATGTCCACAACGATTCTTTCGAGAAGTCCCGTGGAGAAATCAGCGCCTATGCCGAGCTGGAAAAATCTCCTGAACATGTACATACATACCGGATAACACCCCTGTCTCTGTGGAATGCCGCCGGGGCCGGATGGGTGAGTTCCAAAGTTGAGAAATCTCTCTCCCGATGGAGCCGTTATCCTGTTCCGGAAAACATTTTTGCTCAGATAAGGGATATTCTTTCCCGATGGGGCAAATTGAGGCTCGTTAACCTGGAGAAGGAAACCCCCTCCGGTGATTCTGATTTATGGCTGCGTCTTGAAATAGACGATGCTGCAGTATGGGAAGAACTTAAAGCGAGAAAGGCCCTGGCCAAATGGCTTGTCCCTTCAGAGAAGGGATTTCTTGTCCGCCTGGTGGATCGGGGAACCATTAAATCCGAATTGATTCGAATTGGATTTCCTATAGTCGATCTGGCCCCCCTTAAAGACGGAGACCCTCTGGAGATTAAACTCAGAGATGTTTCTCTGGACGGAAAACCATTCACAATCAGAGATTATCAGGTAAATGCCATCAATTCATTTGTGGGAACCGGCGAGCCGGGGACCGGTTTCGGTACCGTAGTTATGCCCTGCGGATCCGGGAAAACTGTCGTAGGAATCGGCACAATGGCCGCAATGGCCACCCATACTCTGATTCTCACAACCAATGTAGCTGCTGTTCATCAATGGCGTAACGAGCTTCTTGATAAAACTTACCTGGAACAGGAGCAGATTGCCGAATATACCGGAGACCGAAAAGAAGTTGCTCCGGTTACAGTGGCCACCTACCAGATACTCACCTGGAGGAAAAATAAAATAAGCGCCTTCCCCCATTTTGATCTGTTTCGTAAACATTCATGGGGACTGATAATCTATGACGAGGTGCACCTGCTCCCCGCACCGGTATTCAGGGTAACTGCTGAGATTCAGTCTGTAAGAAGAATCGGTTTAACCGCCACTCTGATACGGGAAGACGGAGCTGAAAGGGATGTGTTCACCCTGGTGGGCCCTAAACGTTTTGATATACCCTGGAAAGAACTTGAAGCTCTGGGCTGGATTGCTGAGGCACGATGCCGTGAAATACGCATCAATATGCCGAAAGAATCCCGAATCCCCTATGCGATTGCCGAAAAACGCAGAAAAATCCGTCTGGCCGCTGAAAACCCCAGAAAAATAGATATCGCCCTTCA
Organism: Spirochaetota bacterium; assembly: GCA_003644105.1. GTDB lineage: Bacteria > Spirochaetota > Spirochaetia > DSM-2461 > DSM-2461 > UBA2779. Next base: position 3,975 of record QNBK01000030.1, read on the forward strand.
GCTTGTTAAAAACAGACATGAAGACCAGATTCTTGTTATCGGTCAATACATCTCTCAATTAGAGGAAATTGCCGGGAGGCTGAAGGTTCCCATAATCACCGGTAAAACACCGAATGCAGAGAGAGACAGAATATACAACGACTTCCGGGATGGCCGGGAACGTGTCATCGTTGTTTCCAAAGTGGCTAACTTTGCCATCGACCTGCCGGATGCCTCAGTTGCAATACAACTTTCCGGCTCTTTTGGATCAAGGCAGGAAGAAGCTCAGAGACTGGGCCGGATTCTTCGTCCCAAAGATAGAAATTCCTGGTTTTATTCTCTGGTGTCCAGGGGCACTGTAGAAGAAGACTTCGCAGTAAACCGTCAGCGTTTCCTTACAGAACAGGGATACCGTTACACCATCGATATATGGGAGGACTTATGAGTAAAGTAACCTGGCCGGAAGTTTTTTCGGCCCTGCCGGATTCCGGCTTTTTTGAAGTTGTCCGCCATTATCTCGGACCTGTGAGTACACCTTTTCATAAACCGGACCTTGTCCATAAAATGGAACAGTTCTTTGCCAGGGAGGACGTTTCCCGCAGGGTACATGAATACATCACCCCTGAAGATGCTTTGTTTCTGACATTCATCGCCAACCACAAACGGCCGACGGAAGACAATCTTTCCAGGATGATACCTGAGGTTCGCTATGTAGCTCTGAGAGAGAAGCTGCTGAATCTTGAAGAACGCCTGCTCATCTGGAGCCGCAGTGAGGGAAAAACAAAATACTATGTGTTAACCCCCCTGGGTGAGAGTATCGATGAATCTGGTCTGCTGGGCCCCGGGGCCGTTATCGGAGATGGAAAAACAGCCGGGGAAACAATAACGAAATCATGGCTTGACGACAATTTCCTGAATGCCGCCCTGGCTTTTCTCAATGAACGAATGCCTCTGTTCCGGAAGGAGGGCGGATGGCGAAAAAAAACCCTGGAGCTTCTCAAAGAGCGTTTTCCGGTACTGTTTCATGACAGCCGTGGAGAAGAACGTTTAATTCTCGCCGGGAGGGCTCTTATTGCCACCGGTCTGGCGGTACGTATAGAGGAACATCTGGAACCCAGGATGGAAGCGTGGAGAGAAATTGAATCAGAAGATTCCATAAATCGTCTTGCCATCATAATGGCCAGAGCTACCGCCGGACGCAGCCTTCCTCTGGGTGTGGCAATTGAAGCTACCAGGCTTGTTACCGAGTGCCTGCCCGATGGACGGGCTTACTCCAGAGAAAGGCTGGCCGGTCTTTTTCAGTTGGGCACCGGCGGATTATCACCTCTGTCTCCATCAGGAGCCATGCGTATGATTGCCCATCTGGAACTTCTGGGAGAGCTCTCTGCCGATGAAAATGGACTGCTCAGCTGTACTGCCGGAAACAATAAAACATTACACAACAGCGAAATTCCTTTATTAAGTATCACCCCGGTGGGGGACATCACTCTGAATCCCGGGATGCCGTTATTCTGCAGCCTCGCACTTTCGACTGACCCTGTGAAAGTTGATGTAGTTACCACCTTCAGACTGAATAAAGAACGTTTTCTGAACGGACTTGATACCGGAATAAAACCTGAAGATTTGTTTAAAGATATGGAAGCTCACTCTGGGCGTCCGGTACCGCCGAATCTCAGAACTTTAGCTTCTGAATGGGAAAATGATTATCGGACTGTTTCAATGAAGCTCGGTGTTTTATTTCAGGCTGAGGGTGTGAAAAAACAGATTATTGAAGAAACCGGAGTACTGGATGCATACAGCTATTCCCGTCCGGGTGATGGGATCTGGCTTCTGGATCCGGGAGAAGAGAGCCAGTGGAGAGCAGCATTAAACGGTATAGGAATAGACCGACTGCCGCCACTGCTAACCGCTTCCGGTTTAAAGGCACAGCCGAATGGCGAACAAAAGGATACTCTACCTCCGTTTCTTTCCTGGAATCGGGACTGGCAAAGATCTTCCTTATGTTCCGGAAGCTGGGAAAACCCAAAAGAACATGATGTTTCAGAATTACTGAATAATCTGAATAAAGCTGCAGAAACGGTTTCCCTGAGCCCCGAAGAACAGGAAGCCTTCAAGGAGCGGCTGGATCGCCGCATCATCATCGTTCCCGAGCAGATTCGTAAAGGTTCCTGGCGTTTTGAAGTAATGAGTGCCAAGGGGCTGGATTACCGCGGAAAGCTGAGACTTATTGAAGCAGCGATAAGTGGAAGGGATGAGAGACTGGCGGTAACTCTGGCAGTGGGAACCTCTGTGGAAACAGTGTTGATATTACCCATCAAACTGGAGAAAGACGGCAACGATCATATTCTGGTTGGCCTTTCTCTGCCGGAAGAAGAGGAAATCCGCTACAAAATCAGGAAAATCGGTTTTCTGAAACGAATCAAGTCTTCCCTGTTCTGATCGCTTGTCCAGATACGAATCCCGGATTTATACTGCCGGATATGAAATCCGGAATAAAAAAACAAAAAAAATCGGTGTTCAGGGGTGCTGATATAACCCTGATTGCCGTTCTCAGCGTATTAATAACAGGGCTTCTTGGATTCTCCGGAATTATAATATGGCTGGTAGGGACACTTTAAGCTCCAGCTTTCCGCCCGGTATAAAGCTCAAACTGTATCCTGGCCTGGGCTTCCAGCATCCCCGATCCGTTCATTGTATTAATCCCTTCAGTCCGGGACCGGGCCAGGAGCACTGTTTCCTCCGGCTCATATATCATGTCATAAACCAGTGAGCATCCCCGGGGGGTCCACCAGGGGATTGGATCTGAAGAACTATCCGGGTACATTCCCACATTGGTGGTCTGCACCGCCAGATCCACCCCCCCCTCCAGAAGGTACAAAGATTCTGAAGATAATGCTCCCCACTGCTGTTTTGTTTCTTCGGCAAGACGCCGGGCTTTCTCTACAGTTCGATTAAGTATCACCAGTTTCATTCCAGCCTTTCTCAGTGCATGAACCGCAGCTCTGGCGGCACCTCCGGCTCCTATTATCAGAGCTTTTTTCCCTTTTAATTCCTCAATTGACCTCAGATTCATCGCCGTCGGCAGGGTTTTGAGAAAACCTTCGGCATCGGTATTTCTCGCCCGCCATCCATCCCCGCCTCGAAGCAGGGTATTGGCGGCACCGATACTCCTGGAGGAAATATCTGCATAATCACAAAGAGACAGGGCTTTTTCCTTATGGGGAACCGTTACCGAAAGTCCCTTGAGCCCCCAAATATCACAGGTTTCCACCAGGGCAGCCATATCATCGGAGCGAATCGGGATGTATGTTCCATTCAACCCCGAATCCTTCAGCCATCGATTGTGAAGTTCCGGTGAAAGACTGTGTGCTATCGGGTTTCCGGTTACCCCGTAAAGAGCCGTTGAATCATCAATATTCTGGAATCTGTACAGATTTGTCAGAGTTTCAGGATCCAGTTGACCCGGGGCCGCTGAAACAGGTTCTCCCGGTCCGCCTACAGCGGAGGTGTAGGTCCAGAGGGAGCCGAAACGTTGGGCCAGTATTCTGGAAGGCATGCCGTAATCGTCCATACCCAGAAGAACTTTATCTTTTACGGATTCAGCGGCAATGGCCGTTCGCGCCAGAGTTAAAAGCTGCCGGCTGCCGGTACAACGGGCGGCAATTTTAGGAATAAAACCCCCATCGGCGATTCTACGGATCTGCCCGGAAATCTCTGCAACCGGAAGGTTCAAGAAGGTCCCCTGAAAATCATGAATCGACCGGATTATCCGAGCTCCTGAGGATAGTGCCGCCGCCTGGGTATCGGCCATCAACCGGTTGTCCTCGAGGTCAACAAAAGTCCATCCGCCTGACTCAAGCATTCTTTTATACAGAAGAACCCGTTCCTCTTCACTCTCGCCAAATTCACCCCATTTACCGCCATCCTGAGGTAGTCTGATGGTGAGAATCAGCGGTATCCCGGCAATTTGCGGCAACTTGAGAGCTTTATACCGCTCTTCTGGGTTGAGTAGATCAAGACGCATCTCCGCCATATCAATATACCTGCGATAACGTTCCAGCTGAGCAATTGCATCTTCAAAACGTGACGAGGTGAGGCAAAGGCAGAGAGAACTCACCAGTCCGCCCTGTACACATACATATCGTTTAACGCCCCGGTATCTGAGAAATAAAGACGGATTCGTACCGGGTACCCCTGGTCGGGCAGGGTCCAGGTGGGATTATCATCCCGGTTGTTGACCGGAGGGCCCCAGAGCTCCCTGACATCCTGAAGGTTCATACCCATACGGACACCGTTCACATCCCCTATCCACCGCTCATCAGCACGTACCTGCCAGATGCGGTCCTGAAACCAGAACAGATAAATTGAATCCGGATAGTAGAAAACAACGTTATCCTCATCCGGAGTATTACCGCGGTAGGAAAAAATACTTTCGGGAATTTCAGATCTGCTGAAAACATCTTCTGCTGTAAGACCGAGCATCTCCGAAAACTCCGAGGCATGAGGCAGAGGGCCTTTATCTTCTGCTGCTGCAGCCGCCGGAAAGCATACCAAGCGGATTAAGACTGTAAGTATTGATAAAATAGCTTTGTTCCGGTGCATGGGAGGAATCCTACCACCTGCTCATGTTAATGGTACAGTCTGAAATGTCGGATGTCATCACTTCCGGGGTATGTTCCTGAAATAAGTTAAAACATCTATATATAAAATTTACAATTCCTGAAATCAGGATTCTTTTCGTTACTTTTCTGCAATTGTCTCCAGTGAAGGACTATTGTAAACGAATAATTAATAAAACAGGGTCTTTATGATATTGAACCCCTACGGCACTAGAGGATATGATGTCAGGGATTCAAATCCAAGCAATAAATATTAAGGATATGTCATGTCTGACAAAAAAAAGATGGTAACAATCGACGGTAACACTGCCGCCGCACATGTGGCTTACGCATTCAGTGAAGTCGCAGCAATTTTCCCGATTACCCCCTCGTCTCCCATGGGTGAATACACCGATGCATGGGCCAGTTCAGGAATGAAGAACCTGTTTGGAAAACCGGTTGATGTTATTGAAATGCAGAGCGAAGCCGGTGCTGCCGGTGCTGTTCACGGTTCACTTTCCGGCGGTGCCCTGACAACAACCTACACGGCAAGTCAGGGACTGCTTCTGATGATACCCAACATGCACAAGATTGCAGGAGAAATGCTACCCACGGTCTTTCATGTTTCCGCCCGATCTCTGGCCGCTCAGTCCCTCTCAATTTTCGGTGACCACTCTGATGTGATGAGTACCAGAAACACCGGTTTTGCCATGGTGGCGGCCAACAACATTCAGGAAACCATGGATTTGGCATTTGTCAGTCACCTGGCTACTTTGAAAGGACAGGTTCCCTTTCTCAATTTTTTTGACGGTTTCAGAACCAGTCATGAAATCCAGAAAGTTGAAGAAATCCAGTTCGAAACAATTAAAAAACTCATTGAACCCGAATATATCGAACGCTTCCGCAGCCGGGGAATGCGCCCTGAAAAGCCGATGATTAAAGTGGCGGCCCAGAACCCCGATGTGTTCTTCCAGGGACGGGAATCTGTTAACAAATATTACGACGCCATCCCCGGTATCGTTCAGGATTACATGGACAAGGTAGCCGGTGTTATCGGAAGGCAGTACCACCTCTTTGACTATGTGGGAGATCCTGAAGCTGAAAGAGTAATTATTGCCATGGGCTCCGCCTGTGACACCATTGACTATGCAGTGAAAGCTCTTAACAAAAGGGGTGATAAAGTCGGCGCCATCAAGGTACGTCTATACCGTCCTTTCAGTGTTAAGCACCTCCTGGGAGCTTTGCCGGATTCCTGTAAAAAAGTAGCGGTTCTCGACCGCACCAAGGAACCGGGTTCCATCGGTGAACCTCTTTACATGGATATTGCCACCGCTTTAGCCCCCAAAGACATCACCGTAGTCGGCGGCCGCTACGGTCTTTCCTCCAAAGAGTTCACTCCCAGCCATGTAAAAGCTGTTTATGATCATCTGGATGGAAAATGCACCCATAACTTTACAGTGGGTATTGAGGATGACGTTACCAATCTTTCTCTGAAGATAAACGAAGAGCTGCATGTTGCTCCGGATGATGTTGTAAGCTGTATGTTCTGGGGACTGGGTTCCGACGGTACCGTCGGTGCCAACAAGAATTCCATCAAAATTATCGGTGATAACACCGACATGAACGCCCAGGCTTACTTCGTTTACGACTCGAAGAAGTCCGGGGGAATCACCACCAGTCACCTCCGTTTCGGTAAGAGTTCGGTGAATATGCCCTGGCTCATTGAAAATGCAGATTTTGTTGCCTGTCATAATCCGGCCTATATCGGACGGTACGACATGCTCGGCCCTCTCAAGGAAGGGGGAACTTTCCTTTTGAATACCAAGGTACCCGCCGATAAGGTATTTTCAAGCCTGACTGCCGGGGAACAGAAGTTCATCATAGACAACAAGATTAAATTCTTTATTATTGATGCTTTGAAAATTGCCAGTACTGTCGGCCTCGGCGGCAGAATCAACACGGTGATGCAGGCCTGTTTCTTCAAAATTGCCGGTGTTCTTCCCGAACAGGAAGCCATCGACCTGATGAAAGGGGCGATAAAAAAATCTTTCTCCCGGAAAGGTGAAGATATCGTCAAGATGAACTGGAACGCTGTGGATAAGAGCAGTGAAGGTTTAATAGAAGTCGATATACCTTCTGCCCCCACTGCCGGTGCCTTTGTCGCCCCGGAACTCATGTCCAAAGATGCCGGTAATTTTGCAAATGATGTCATACTTCCAATTATGACACTTAAAGGTGATGATATTCCGGTAAGCAAGATGTCTTTTGACGGTACCCTGCCCAGCGGAACCGCCAGGCTTGAAAAGAGGGGCGTTGCTCCCCGGGTACCTCAGTGGATATCCGACAACTGTATTCAGTGTAATCAATGTGTCCAGGCATGCCCCCATGCCGCCATCAGAGCCAAGCAGATTGCCCCTGGGGATCTTGATGGTGCCCCTGAAAGTTTCAGAACATTAAAATCAAAAACAAAAAATGACAGAGATCTTCAGTACAAGATCCAGGTGTACATCGAAGACTGTCAAGCCTGTGGTGTCTGCCTTGTTACCTGTCCGGCCAAATCCAAGGCTCTGGTATGGAGCCCCATGGAAACCGAAAGGGAAGCCGGTGAGAATGCCAATGAGGCTTTTTTCACTTCATTGCCCGAAGATGTGATTGACGGTGCCCCTCTGACATCTGTAAAGGGACTTCAGTTCAAACAGCCGCTCTTTGAGTTCTCCGGTGCCTGTGCCGGATGCGGTGAAACACCCTATGTTAAATTGATGACCCAGATTGCCGGAGACCGTATGGTGGCGGCCAATGCCACTGGATGTTCCTCAATTTACGGCGGAACATTTCCCACTATTCCCTACTGCAGCAACTCCGAAGGCCGTGGACCGGCATGGGGAAACAGCCTCTTCGAGGATAATGCAGAGTACGGTTTCGGAATGCGGCTTGCAGTGGATAACAACCGCAGCCTGCTGAAAATTAAAACCGAGCGGATACTTGAACTTGGAACAACCCCGGAACTCACAACTGCCTTAAAAAAAGCTCTGGAAATATTTGATGCTACTGATCAGGAAGCCAAGGATCATCAGCTGGCCGTTCAGGCTCTGCTGCCTTCAGCGGTGAAAGCGGCATCTGATGAAGCTGCGGAAGTTCTGGCAAAGATTGTTGAGCTTGAAGACTATTTTATTGATAAATCGGTGTGGATTATCGGCGGTGACGGCTGGGCATACGACATCGGCTACAGCGGTATTGACCATGTTATAGCCCTTGGAAAGAACGTAAATATACTGGTTCTTGATACCGAGGTATATTCCAACACCGGCGGCCAGGCATCCAAGGCCACTCCCATCGGGGCAGTGGCCAAGTTTGCCAACAGCGGCATGAAGCTTCCCAAGAAGAATATGCCCTTCATGTGCATGAGCTATGGATATGTTTATGTTGCTTCCATTTCATTGGGAGCCAACCGAGCCCAGGCGCAGAAAGCCATGATGGAAGCAGAGGCCTACCCCGGTCCTTCCATCATTTTCGCCTACGCTCCCTGTATCAACCACGGTTTTGATATGTCTCAGAGTCAGGAAGAAATGAAGAGAGCCGTTCAGGCCGGCTACTGGCCCTTGTTCCGCTACAACCCGCAGCTGGAAGAAGGCAGCCGGTTCAACTGGGAAACAAAAGAACCCACCCTGAGCTATCAGGACTTCATCCGGGGTGAGCGCCGATACACGGCATTGAAGAAAACAAATCCCAGTGAAGCCGAGAGCCTGTTCAACAAGGCTGAAGCCGATGCGAAACGACGAATGAATTTCTTCCAGAATATCGGCGGGCTGATGTAATTCCGATCTGATGCCGAGCTTTCCGGCCATCAGGTTTAATCTGACTTTTTGAGTCTCCCCCGGTTTATCACCGGGGGATTTTTTAGCGATTTTTCAGTATAGATACGCTTAAAGCGTATTTATGAAACGTTCAGAGCTTGTGGTCTTTTACTCCATACTCACCCATCATATTTTCTATGCAGGGCTGGCAGTTGCAAGAAATAATTGCAGGAAACATCAGACGTGTCCGTAAGGAAATGGGATTCACCCAGGCCGAACTGGCCGAAAATGCCGGTATCAGCTCCGGCTATATGTGCGATATCGAACGCTCACGCCGATGGCCCAGTGCTGATATTATCACCAGGCTCGCGGAAGTGCTGAAGATGGATCCTTTCCAGCTGCTTCTACCTACCGAAGATTCCCCCTACTTCGACCGTCACCGAACCCTTACCTCCTTTTCCCGACAGGTTAAAGAAGCCTTTGAGGAAAAGATGAGCGAAGTTTTTGACAATATGATGCAGCCCTACGGCCCGATCCGGAAAGAAGAAGAATCCGGCGACAAAGAACCCCCGGAAGACAAGGACTGATTACTCTCTTCTTGTTGTTTTGAACTTAGTCTGAACTAATTTAATACCTAAATACTAATAGTTTCTTGAATAATTAATCCCACTCGCCTATCATTCAGTACACCATATGGAAAGAGGCTTGAATGAACAGGGACAAACTCCAAACAGGAAAAAACAATTACGAATATTACAACATCGGCAGGTACGCCGAATCGGAAGGTTTGGACATCTCAAACCTCCCCGTTTCCCTGAAGATTTTACTGGAGAATCTACTCAGAAATCTGGATTCAAACGCAGTAACTGAAAGTGATGCAAAAGCTCTTGCCTCCTGGAATCCCCGGAAAGTTGTAAAAAAAGACATCGCCTACCATCCGGCCCGGGTGGTGATGCAGGATTTTACAGGAGTTCCCGCGGTGGTAGACCTCGCCGCCATGCGGGACGCATTATCTGAAGCCGGAGGTGATGGCTCCAGAATCAATCCCCGGGTTCCTGTGGATCTGATAATTGACCATTCGGTAATGGTTGACAATTACGGAAGTTCCGATGCCTTTAACCTCAATGTTGATTTAGAGTTTAAAAGAAATGCCGAACGCTACAGATTTCTCAAATGGGGACAGTCTGCGTTCAACAATTTCCGCGTCGTCCCTCCGGGAACGGGAATTATCCACCAGGTAAACCTCGAATATCTGGCAAAAGTAGTCTGGAAGAAAGAGGAGAACGGAGTAAATATTGTTTATCCGGATACCGTTGTGGGAACTGACAGCCATACCACCATGATAAACGGCCTGGGTGTTCTCGGCTGGGGTGTGGGGGGTATTGAGGCTGAAGCTGCCATGCTGGGTCAGCCGGTAACCATGCTGATTCCCGAAGTGGTTGGGTTTCGTCTGGACGGGGCGCTGCCAGCCGGATGCACCGCCACCGATCTGGTGTTAACCGTTGTCAAACTGCTCAGAGCCAAAGGTGTGGTTGGCAAGTTTGTCGAGTTTTACGGTAAAGGACTGAATAGTCTTTCCCTGGCCGACCGGGCCACCATCAGCAACATGGCTCCCGAGTATGGTGCCACCTGCGGTATTTTTCCGATTGATGATGAACTTCTCTCTTATTTGCGTCTTACCGGACGGGAATCTGATCAAATTGACCTTGTGGAAACCTACGCCAAGGCTCAAGGGCTCTGGCGTAACGATGAGAATCCGCCGAAGTTCAGTGACACACTGATTCTGGATATGAAAAGCATTGTTCCGGCCATGGCCGGGCCCCGTCGTCCCCAGGATTTGATTCCCCTGACTGAAATCCCTGAGAATTTTCATAAATCCCTTAAAGATGTTTACGGTATCCAGGAAGAGAATCTGAAGGCTTCTGCCGCATTGGAGGGTATCAACCACAACTTAACCCACGGTGATGTGGCTATTGCCTCGATTACCAGCTGTACGAATACATCAAACCCGGCTGTTCTTGTCGCCGCAGGACTGGTGGCCCGTAAGGCCCGGGAAAAGGGAATTTTCTCAAAACCCTGGGTGAAAACATCCTTTGCACCGGGAAGCCAGGTTGTTACCGCATATATGAATAAGGCCGGACTCTCAGACGACCTCGATGCCCAGGGTTTTCAGCTCATCGGCTACGGTTGTGCCACCTGTATCGGAAACTCCGGTCCCCTTCCCCCGGCGGTGAAAAAAGCCATCGACGATGCCGATCTGGTAACGGCGAACGTGCTCTCGGGAAACAGGAATTTTGAAGGCCGTGTGAGTCCGGACTCCAAAGCCAGCTACCTGGCATCCCCGCCTCTGGTAGTAGCCTACGCCCTGGCCGGAACTGTGCTCATAGATTTTGAAAATGAGGCCATTTCCGATGATGCTGAAGGACATCCTGTGTATCTGAAAGATATCTGGCCGGCACCTGAAGAAATCAATGCGGCCCTGGGGGCTCATCTGACTCCCGAACTGTTCAGAACCACATATGCCGATGTTTTTACCGGCCCTGAGAAGTGGCAGAAACTAGCTGCCCCTACCGGTGATAGATACGACTGGCAGAAGGAAAGCACATACATTCGCCGACCGCCGTTTTTTGAGGGATTTACCGAAAGCAAGGGAGAGATGCCCGATATTGTGGGTGCCCGCTGCCTGGCCATACTCCCGGATTCCACCACCACCGACCATATTTCCCCTGCTGGTAACATACCTGACGATGGACCCGCCGGACGATATCTGGAATCCCATGGGGTTCGTTCTCAGGATTTCAACTCCTTCGGCAGCCGCCGGGGAAACCACGAGGTGATGATGCGCGGTACTTTCGCCAATATCAGGATTAAAAATGCCATGGTGCCGGGAACTGAAGGCGGTTATACCCTGAATCCGGATGGTAACACGGTGAGTATTTTTGATGCCGCTGAGTCATGGATGAACAGGGGTATCCCCCTGGCCGTAATTGCCGGTAAGGAATACGGAACCGGATCTTCCCGGGACTGGGCTGGTAAGGGTCCTATGCTTCAGGGCGTGAAGTTTGTTGTAGCCGAGAGTTATGAACGTATTCATCGTTCCAACCTGATAGGGATGGGAGTACTTCCTCTGGAGTTTGCCGACGGAGGTTCCGCTGCCTCCACAGGTCTTGACGGCTCTGAAATGTTCACAGTCAGAGGACTTGATGATTTAAAACCACTGCAGCGGCTGAAAGTTGGAGTGCAGTTCACAAACGGAGCAGAGATAGAAATTCCGGTTATCTGCCGCATCGATACCGATGTTGAAATGGACTATTGGCGGAGCGGGGGTATTCTCACTTATGTTTTAAGGAAGCTTCAGAACTGACATCAGTTTCCATGGAAAGGAGATAAAATGCGATTTGATTACGACGTTGTTATCGTTGGAGCCGGAGGTGCAGGGTTGTATGCCGCACTCGAAGCCTCGGGAGCCGGTAAAACGGCTGTAATCACCAAACTTTATCCCCAGAGAAGCCACACAGGTGCCGCCCAGGGGGGAATCGGGGCGGCTTTAGGTAATGTGGAAGAAGACAAACCCGACTGGCACGCTTTTGATACCGTTAAAGGCGGGGATTACCTGGTGGATCAGAATGCCGCGGTAATTCTTGCAGAAGAAGCTGTCAGAGCTGTGTACGATCTTGAAAACCGCGGCCTGCCCTTCAGCCGTACCCCTGAGGGCAAGATCGATCAACGCCGGTTCGGCGG
>QNBK01000031.1 GCA_003644105.1 Spirochaetota bacterium
CGAAAGAGCGCGACGTCCCGGTTGAATGAAAAACGCAATCCTTTTGCTCTCTTCGCCTGGAGTCTCCATGCGATGTCGATCACTTCGCAAATTGCTATCAGTGAGATGTTCCAGCGCGATCTGATCGATAAAACCTTCCTGAAGAGCCTGACGGCGTTGAGCGTCCTCGATCATGGCCCTTTGCGGGCCAAAGAGTTTCTGGAGAAGTACGGAATCATCCTGCTGTATCTTCCCCAGTACAAGAAAACCTATCTCGACGGCGCTGCCTTCCTTCGCTCCGATGGAACTCCGATTATTATTGTTACCGGCCGTTATGATCGATTGGATAACTTCTGGTTTGTCCTTCTCCATGAGCTCGGTCATATAACCCTGGGGCATCTGAGTGAAGACCGCCCTTCGTTGGCTGATGATATGAGCTTAAGGGGACTCGCCGGCGAAGATGCCATAGAGAAAGAGGCTGATGCGTTCGCAGAGGAAGCACTGGTTCCCAAGGATCTGCATTTCGATCCTCAAGCGCCTCTATCTCAATCCGAAGTTAGGATGTTTGCCAAAAAGCATGAACTCAATCCCGCGATTCTCGCAGGTAAGATTCAGTTTGCTCGAAAGAATTATTCGGTGTTTCGGAATCTGCTGGGAAGAGGGAAAGTCAAGGAGTGCTTTGTGGAATGAAAATACCGACTGTTGCTGCAGCCGGTGTTAAACAACCCGGTTTTACAGCCTCAAGTTGACCTTCACACCTCCGGTGTGTTTCGTGGAGGACATCAAAGAGCCCCATGCATGGTGGCTGAATGTTGTTCTTCAACCGATCCTTTACCGCAAGTTGAACCGCGTTGCTATCGCCCAGGCCGGCAACTGCTCCAGCATCGTCAATCCCCAGATAAATTATCCCGCCGTCCAGGTAATTCAGGAATGCAACAACTTCTTTTCCAGGAAGTTGGTAAGCTGCTTTTTATATTCGATGCGGTTTGATTCGGTCATCTGTTCTCAGTCTTTCTTAATGATTTTATCAGTCGATAGACTGTTGTCCCGGTATTTCTCGGCCAATCAATACATGGCGGCGTATCTTTAATTTTTGCTCTCCTAATCGCTTCTGATATTCCCGGAATCATTTTATCCGGTTGAATTACTTTATCGTAGTTGGGCAGGTATCGTTTCAATCGGTCCGAACAATTATTTGGTGAACTGATTTTGTTTCCTTCTTCAAAATGAAGGAGCAACCAGTATTCAAACCGTGGATTACTTACCGCTAAACCGTACCGAGAATCCGAAATACTCCAATTGAACATAGTCGTCAATTGAGACTCTGTCCAATTGTCCTTATCAATCACAAGCCAGGCTTCATCATCATCCCGCAATGATGCTTCCCGGAGAAACCGTTTCATCTCCCTGAGAACGGTTATTGGTCCGGAGCCTTTGTTCTTGATGACTTTTACGTGAAGTACAGTAGTATCATTGTTAAACATTTTGAAATAGCCGGGTTCAGTTACCGTTCCTTCAGTAGAGAGAACAAACATTCGTTTATAACGGCGTTTACCTATCCGCCGTTGGTATTTACGTCTGCTCATTCAGTATCCCAAGCAGACTTCGCCATATTTTTGGGAATCCCGCCCATCCGGCCCTGGAGATAGCTCTTGAGGATATCTTTGTCGTTGCGAATGTCTTCATATTCGCTGAAGCTGATCATCCGGGAACTCCCGTCGGAATCTCGTTCGGTAATCCACATTTCATCCCGTCTGAAGAGTGTCTGGTTCATAAGTAGAAGATCGTGTGTAGTGAAAAGAAGTTGTTTTCTACTACTCTCTGAACAGCTGGAGAGGAATACCTCCAGGAGCTGCCGAATTAGTAACGAGTGAAGGCTTCGATCAATTTCATCGATGATGAAGACCTTTGGAATTCGGGTATTTACAAGATCCAGAATTGCCGGTAAAAGATCAATAATACGTCTTGTTCCGTCGGACTCCTGGCTCATTTCAAACCGGATATCCTTCCCCTTTGAATCTTTATGATAGGTATAGAGCTTATGGGCCAACAGTTCGTTATCTGTTCGTGTAACGATAATCTGTTCATCTTTGTTTCTGATCTTAACAGCTACATTTTTTCTGACCTCTTCTATCAGCTTCTGCTTTAGTTCTTCGGGGAAAGGAAGGTTGTCCATTGATATTTCTTCTCCTCCCAGATGAGTGATACCAGTATCGAGATTAGGGAGAATGGCATTCATGGTGTCATGAAGCAGGCTGCCTTCGGTGATAAAATGCTCGAAAGATTCAAATCGAGTGTCCGGTGCTACCAATACCAGTGTTTCAGCAAACCATTTGTAGACCGGAAGAAATGTCGTTACCTTCTGAGACACGCTATTTGTCAGGAAGAGTTGATTGTCCCGGGTTCCTTCAAAGGCAAACATAAGTCGTGAATTCACTATAGATGAATGGAGCTTGGGATCGGGATTATCCCCCTTTCTGTGATAGAGAACCTTCTCACTGCTGCTCGTCACCTTAGTAAGTTTCTCTTCAATTACTTTAATTGCGGAGAGAGTGAAAGAGAGTTCGTAGATGTCTTTATCTACCAGAATTTCAAATGTGAAGGATACAGGATTCTTTCTTTTATCTTCATTCAACAAAAATGGTTCGACATATATTTGGTAGTCAGGTAATGAGCCCCTGGTGATGTAGTGTTTGGCAAAGTTGATGGCTTTAAAGAAGTTAGTTTTCCCTGAAGCATTACCGCCGTAGATTACAGCTGTGGGAAGAGCTCGGAGACGATACTTTTTCAGCCTGGCCAGACGATCTCCATGCTGCTGTTCCTTGGTTGCAGTCATCGTAAAAACGGTTCTGTCTCGAAAAGACATCCAATTCTCGATTGAGAAATTAATAAGCATCTCGGAAATTCTCCTTCTTATGAAGAATATATATCAATTATAGCTAGTTTACAACATAAGAGGAGATATTTTCTCTCCGACAGGGCATTGGTGGCTGAAGTATTTTTACCTTACAATCTCAAAGTATTTCTGAAACAGAGGGGTAGTGTCTTTATACTGTTTGAACATCCAATCACTAAGATTCTTTTTTTCTTCCGCTATCGTAGAACGTTTATTTCCTATTGGGATTCCTTGAGAGCCATCCATCGGATATAGTTGAATTTGAAGAAAATAAAGCTCTAAAGCCTTATCACGAAGTTCTGTTAGGAATTCTTGGACTTCTTGATCAAATAGATATTGTCCTACTGAAACCCTACTGTAGAACTCTTGAATTTGATTATCTGATGTAAATCCTTTTTGCAGAATGATTGATAAGAATTCTATAGTTTCCTGAAAAATCTTTTCTCTTCGATCAAATAGTTCATGTTTTAATCGATTTTTGTTTATCTTATATTGTTGGATCGCAACTATCGTCGCGATAAATGCAATCACTAATGTCAATATTGCTGTAATTATTGAAGTTATACTTGGTTTCTGCGATGGAATAGACTCTATGATGACATGAATGGTTTCATTCATGGCGGCCTCCTTAATCAAAATTTCTAATTATTAATTCTACTGAAAAGGAGGTTCTCTCTCTCTCTTTCCTTTTAAATCATTCTTATTCATACCAGACCCTAATCTTCCCAGATATTAGTTTTGGGAGTAATATGTTTCTGCAATTTTCAAGAATCTGAACTTGTTGTTGATTCAATTTAATTTTTTCAAATATGGCTTCTGTAACTTTCCCGAATTTTCTCATACTTACAACATCAGGTAAAGGGATTTCTATCTCTTTAATCATTCTGGAGTTTATTGCTGTTACTATTGAAGAAGTACTTCCCAGAGAATCATATCTATATGTTTTCAAGAACAAAAAGAGGTATTCCTTACTGAAAGATGTTTCGGGTTTGATTTTAAATTGTGCGATTGCTTCGTTAGATAACATATCCTCTGTGGTAATAGCGACTCTCCCAACTGTCATTTTAAAACTTAAAACAACTGTATCTACCGGAATTATTGGTATTTTAAATTGCTTAACAGCTTCCTGAGTTAAGAATTCTGCTGTTTTAGAAATAAAAATTCCATCATTTCCTAAGTCCTTTATTGAAATCCATTTAAAGTTTTTAGGATTATCCGAGAACCAATGAAATTCTTTTCTTGGAGGTGTTCTACCAATGGCAATATCTGTAGCTTCACCTAATCTTTCTATTTCCCAACTCTCATCCGCCTCTTCCACAAACCACTGACGAAAGAGTGTCTCCGCCATGGATTCCAAAGTCTTATTCTGTCGATGGAGAAGATCAATTTTGTCGTCAAGACTGGAGAGGACGGAGGCTATGGCTTTTTGTTCGGGGAGGGGGGGGAGAAGGATCGGAAGTTTCCGAATGGTAGACATATTTAATCGTTCAGCAACACTTCCATCACGATATCCATGGATAAACAATTGCATTATCGGGCTATTAATCCAAAAACGAATATACTCAGATTCTTGGTCATCGTCCGGCCTAATTAAAACCATTCGCTGACCAAGGCAAAGCTTTGTATTATCGGGAATCACGGCCGCTATACCGAAATATGTGCCTTCTCGGCTTAATAGAATATCACCTGTTTTTGGCTCCGCTCTCTTTATTCTATCAATATAAGAGGCTTCTGAAACTTTAAGAGTGTTTGCAGTATTCAGTTTCCCCTTAATAATATCGGGTGTTCTAACTATATGATATCCTTTTACCGTAAACTTGGGTGTTGAATGGGGACAATCGAAGATACCATTACTCAGTGCCTCCAGGTAATGGAAACGCCAACCTTTAGGAATAAAAAATATTGACGAATAGTATTCTAAGTCCGAAGTAGATATGCTCATTTCAGATCTCGTATTTTGCTTACTGAGACTTTATTAAGATTCTCCAGAATCTGAGCATTCAACCTCTCCTCCTCCTTCAGCTGCTCCTCAAACTCAGCCTTCAGACTTGTAAAGCGTTCCTTGAAATCAAAGTCATCCTCTTCCTCCGCCAGTCCGACATAGCGGCCGGGAGTCAGGGCGTAGTCCAGTTCCCGGACCCGTTCGATAGCAGTGGAACTGCAGAACCCTTTCACATCTTCGTATCCATTGCCGGATTCCCGCCATTGATGGTAGGTGTCTGCGATTCTCTGGATGTCCTCCGGGGAAAGTACCCGGGTCCGGCGGTTGATGAGGTGGCCTTCATTCCGGGCATCGATGAAGAGTATCTCTTCACTTCGGCTGCCGGCCTTGTCCCGGTTGAGGAACCAGAGACTGGCGGGGATCTGGGTGTTCAGAAAGAGCTTGGCCGGAAGATTGACGATGCAGTCAACCAGACGGGCTTCGATGAGTTCTTTACGGATATTCCCTTCACCTGAGCTCTTGGAGGTCAGCGAGCCTTTGGCGAGCACAAATCCGGCAATTCCAGAAGGATTTAAATGATAGAGGAAGTGCTGGATCCAGGCGTAGTTGGCATTTCCCGGGGGTGGGGTGCCGTATTGCCAGCGGCCGTCGCCTCGGAGTTGATCCCCGGACCAGTCGCTGTCGTTGAAGGGCGGATTGGCGATAACGAAGTCGGCTTTGAGGTCTTTATGGGAGTCGTTGAGAAAGGAGCCTTCGTTGTTCCACCGAACCTGGGAGGAGTCGATGCCCCGGATGGCGAGGTTCATTTTGGCCAGACGCCAGGTGGTTAAGTTACTTTCCTGTCCGTAGATGGAGATGTCGTTTACCCGGCCCTGGTGGTTCTAGACGAATTTCTCGGACTGGACGAACATGCCTCCCGAGCCGCAGCAGGGATCGAGTACCCGGCCTTTGTAGGGCTGGAGCATTTCCACCAGGAGATTGACGACACATCGGGGGGTGTAGAATTGACCGCCTTTCTTGCCTTCGGTGAGAGCGAACTCCCCGAGGAAGTATTCGAAGACGTGGCCGAGGATGTCGGCGGAACGGGCGGCGGCGTCTCCCAATGCGATGTTGCCCACGAGGTCAATTAAACCCCCGAGAGTTGTGGGATCCAGGTTGCCCCGGGCGAAGACTTTGGGGAGAACGTCCCGGAGGGAGGGGTTTTCCTGTTCGATAGTGTCCATGGCTTCATCGACACTCTTGCCGATGGTGGGCTGTTTGGCTTCAGAAACGAGAAATGACCAGCGGGCTGCGGTTGGGACAAAGAAGACGTTTTCGGCTTTGTATTCATCCTTGTCTTCAGGGTCGGTCCCGGCGTACTCACCTTCTCCTTCGATGAGTTTTGAATGGAGTTCTTCGAAGGCGTCGGAGATGTATTTGAGAAAGATGAGGCCGAGAACGATGTGCTTGTACTCGGCGGCATCGATGTTCTTCCGAAGTTTGTCGGCGGCCTTCCAGAGTTGCTTTTCGATGGGTTCTTCTTTTTGCTGTTTTGCTTTCGCCATGGGGGGAGTATAGCAGGTTTTCTTTCTTTATCAGAGCAGCGAAATCGTCGGCCAGGCTCCCCGTACACTGCCGTAGTGCCTTTTGCAGCCTGGAAAAACTGCTGAATTCGAATCGGGGGTTACTGGTGCTTTTTGTTCATCCAGATAACTCTCCGGGCTTCTGTTGGCTGCAATACAACGGAGAACTTCTGCCTGTATTTCTGTTAACGGAATAGTTTACGGCAAGAAGAAATCCTTCCCGGCCTCCCTTTTTCCCGATTTCACTCATGTACCTGCTGAGTACCTGCTGATCCGTGTTCATATCTTATATCATAACCCGCTTATGATAAATTTTCGATATTGACATCTCCCCTAAGTGCACGACAATTTCGTTAAATTTCCATACTCCTTACTTTGAATGTGCTTGATAAATTGCAGATAAAAAAAGAATATTCTGCAACAAATCAATGAATTGGATGATTTCGGACAAGGCTCCTTATCGCCACAGTATCAAAAATGTGGGAAGCCCTATTGTCGTTTTGCCCAGCCCGGTTCTGAAGGGCATGGGCCTCTCTGAATGACAACCAGGTCCCTCAAAGGAAAAACAATTTCAAAATAAGACCCTCGGGATGATTTGGAGGCCGGTAGGATCGATACAATATTGAATAAGCTCAAGCCGTTTCTTGATAAGTGCGAAGAAACAGATAGCTGTCGGAAATACCTTATAAAAAATAGAGAACTGTTGAGATCTCCACTTTTTCGCCGGATGGGGCTTTGCTCATCCAGCGACATCGTTGAATCAGAATGTCAGCATGTCGTTTGTGCCAGAGTGAAGCAGTCCGGTATGCATTAGACAGTTCGGAAAGCTAACGTCATTATTGCTCTGAAGTGTTCCAGACTCAGCAGGAGATTTGATGATTTTATGACTGATCGGAAGAAATTTGCTTGGAAATAACTAAATTGTCGTGCACTCCTCTTCAGCCCAGTTGTGACAAGGTGGGAAACACAGCTTCTAATTAATCAGCCCTCTGCGAGTATGTGTGCTGCAGCTGAGTTGAAATCAACACTTACTTTATCACCGATAGAGAAAAACCCGCTTTCAACCGGATTGTAGGTAACGGCATGAAAAGTCTCAGTCTTTTTTTTCTGATCAATCTGATATTCTACCGAAGGTCCAAGATATACTTGAGTTGAAATTACTCCATTAAGCCCGTCATTTTTATCTTTCGATTTTTTAACTCTTAATGATTCCGGCCGTACAACAACTTTTACTGTATCTCCGACTTCAGGATTACCGCTCCAACTTTTAATGTTTTTTTCTGCTGTACCGATCATAATATCTACAGATTCAGCACTCTTACGCAACACCCGGGCGTCGAGAAAATTCGCCTGCCCGATGAAATCGGCAACAAAAGTATTTACTGGGCGTGAGTAGATCTCAAATGGTGTTCCCACCTGCTGAACACGCCCCTCATTCATCACAACAATACGGTCGGAAACAGTCATCGCCTCATCCTGATCATGGGTGACGTAAATACTCGTAATTCCAAAAGTTTTTTGAATACGCCTGATTTCCACCCTCATCTGTTCCCTGAGTTTTGCATCAAGATTGGAAAGGGGCTCATCAAAAAGCAGCACCCGAGGTTTGTTGATAATGGCTCTGGCCAGAGCAACACGTTGCTGTTGACCTCCGGAAAGCTGATCAGGCCGTCTGTTATACATATCTTCCAACCCTGTCATTCTCATGATATCCCGGACTTCTTTCTCAATTTCATTTTTTGGTTTTTTACGGAGAGACAACCCGAAACCGATGTTCTGAGCGACAGTCAGATGTGGAAAGATGGCATAGCTCTGGAAGACCATGGACGTATCACGTTTATTTGGAGGGGTGGAAGTGACATCATCATTATCTATGTATACAGAACCGGAAGTGGGGGATTCAAATCCTGAGATAACCCGGAGGGTTGTTGTTTTCCCACATCCCGAAGGCCCGAGAAGGGTAACCATTTCACCCTCCAGTATATCCAGATTACAATCAACAACTGCTGCCACACCTTTGTCGGGATACTCCGGGTCGCTGAAAAACTTCGATATATTCTGTAATTTCACGCTCATGATGTTCTCCTTAGAACCGAAGTTCGCTTCCCTGCATGCCGCTGAAACGAAGATGCAGGAGCCAGCGAATTATAAGAATGGCGGCAGTAATAATCCCGACAAGGATTACACTGAATGCCGAAGCTGCCCCAAGTCTGCCGGATTCAACCTGTGACATTATCTGCACTGTCATCAGCTGCCAGTTACTGGAGACCAGAAATATTGCCGCGCTGATCGCAGTCATAGCGCGGACAAAGGCAAAAATCAGACCTGAGAAAAAAGCTGGAACCATAAGAGGAAGAGTTATACGCCCGAAGGTTTTACGGCTGTCTGCCCCAAGATCAATTGCGGCTTCCTCAATGGAAGGATCAATCTGTTGAAGTATGGCGACTCCGGACTGTATTCCTACGGGGACATATCTGTAAATAAAGTTGATCAGTAGTATGGCCAGAGTACCGGTCAATACTAAGGGCGGACGGTTGAAGGCCAGAATATATCCGATACCTATAACAGTTCCGGGTACGGCAAAGCTGAGCATTGAAGTAAATTCCAAAGCACCACGGCCAATAAAGCGTTTTCTGACAATGAGAAAAGCTATCACCATACCAAGTACCCCGGAAATCGGGGTGGAAATACCTGCTATCACCAGTGTGTCCAGAACCGCTTCAAAACCGACTCCGAGAACGTAGCCGAAATGACGTAGCGTCAGAGAATTGTCACTTCCCCAGACTTTGGCAAAAGCACCCCAGAGTATAGTAAGATAAATAAGAATCACAAATAAAGAAACCAGCATAGTTCCTGAAAAGAGCAGCCATTTTGCGGGTTTGTTTACAAGCTTGATAGCAGAGGATGTGGGCTTTCCCGTCACTGTAATATATCTATGTTTGGATACCCAGTACTTCTGAATAATGTACGCTGTCATGGAGGGAACCAGGAGTATAAGTGACAGTGCCGCACCTTTCGGGAGGTTATACATTCCTGTTATTTCCAGATAGGCCTGAACCGACAGTATGGGAAACCGGCTGCCGGCAAGAACCAGCGGGTTCCCGAAGTCCGCAAGGGTTTCGATAAAAAGAACCAGCATGGCACTGGCAATCCCCGGGACGGCAAGAGGGAGAGTAACCCTTCTGAAAACATTCCAACGGGAACCTCCGAGATCCAGGGCGGCATCCTCCAGTGTGGGACTGATGGAATCCAGTACACCTTTCAGGGTAATAAAGGCTACCGGAAAGAAAGTGACAACCTGCGCCACCAGGAGTCCGCGAAACCCGTAGATTTTTACATTGGAAAGTCCCAGAACTCCGGCCGTGATAAATCCGTTGTTACCGAAAAGCATGATGATGGACAATGCACCGATAAAAGGAGGTGAAACAATGGGTATTATTGCGATGATGTTGAAAAACCGCTTAAAGGGAATATCCGTTCTTGCAAGTGTAAAAGCAAAGAGGAACCCTACCAAGGTACCCAGTGCAGCTGTTGTGACTCCCATAATGATGCTGTTCCGGAAAGCCTGCCTGAGATACCAGGAAGAGACAATTTCCTTGATAATACTGAAACTGAATCTATCATTTATGACGATACCAGAGAGAATTACTTTTATCAGGGGATAGAGGATAAACAGGATTACCGAGATACCGACAATTGCGATAACAATAAACAGTAACGGATCGCCCAGAAGGATACGCAGTTCCCGGTATTTTCTGGAAATGTACGGTTTAATCTCACCTGTTTTCATTATGATGCTTACCCCAAGAGAACAGCCGGACATTCTATTCAGAATATCCGGTTGCAATTATTAATATTAAAATTGAATGATAACCAAATTATTCGGCTGTAAGTACTTCGTTAACCCAGCGATCAACCAGGCGGGATTTATTCTCTCCGGCCCATTGTACATCAACATCAATTGTTTTAAGACTGTCAAAAGCAGGCATTCCCGGTCCAAGAGCCGCTTCGGGGTTTACCGGGTAAAAATATGTCTTCTGTTCAGATAAAGCATCCTGACCGGTTTTGGAAACGAGCCAGTCAATAAGTTGTTTTGCCGCTTCTTCATTAGGTGCGCCTTTGAGAATGGAGACTGCAGGAGCTTCATACCCGACACCTTCAGAGGGGAATACAACAGCAACAGGGAAACCTTCATCAATAGATTGGAAAAAAGCAGGAGTGAACTGGATGCCGATGGCAGCCTGTCCAACAGCGACGCCCTTGGAAGGACCGGTTCCTGAGGAGGTGTAAGTCTGAATGTTCGGATTGATCCTTGCCATCAGGTTTATACCATCATCTTCACCGAAAATGGTGATGAGAGTGGTCATAATGCTGTAGGCAGTACCTGAAGCCTGAGGTGTTGGAGCCTGGATCAGACCTTTGTATTCCGGTTTGGTAAGATCTTCCCAGGATGTGGGCATTGCAGCGCCGGAACGTTCAAGAGCTTCCGTATGAATACCGAATGCCAGGGGGTTCATGTAGAAGGAACGCCAGTAACTATCAGGATCACGGAATGCAGAGGCCAGAGCCGCATCATTCGGTGATTTATATGCAATGGTCAATCCGTTGTTTTTGGCAATTATGTGATTTTCACTAGGTGCACCCATCCAGACATCTGCCTGTGGATTAGCAGCTTCCGCCTCGATTCTTGCAAGAGCAGGACCAGATGACAGATGAACAAAAGCTGCCTGAATACCAGTATCCTCGGTAAAAGCGTTGAGGATCTTTTTTGCATTCGCCTCATCAACACTTGCGTAGACGGTAACCTCCATCGGTTTCTCGGCAGCCGGACTGGCCATGAGAGCTCCTGTGATAAGCATGGTCAGTAAAAGACCGCTTACAACTATTCGAATTCCTTTTTGCATTTCTGCACTCCTTAAATGTGAAATTGGATTCACTTGGCGTGAAGCAAGAACTATGCCTACTGTCTCAACAGGATATATGATACTTACAGCTTTTATTATGTGCCATAAATGTGCCATTCTTGTGCTAAGGGTGTGCTAAAACTGTGCCGGTTGTGATAATATCAGTCCAATATTACAGGCTATAGTTCCAGTTCTGTATCACCGATCTTCAATTGTCTGAGCTTGTTGTACAGTGTTCGCCGGGGCATGTTCAGCATTTTTGCAGCAGTTGTTTTATTCCCTCCGGCAGCGATGATTGCATTTATAATTCGCCTTCTCACATCCACGGCGGACATCACCGTTACAGCTGCATCCGGCAAACCGGCCGGTATTTCATCCTTTACGAGTTCCGGTGTCAGCTTACGGGGTCTGTGAATTACGAGAAGTCTCTCAATGAAATTTTCAAGTTCTCTGACATTCCCGGGCCAACTATAATCATGCAGCGGTTCATAAAACAGAGGATGAACTTCTACATTACCCAATCCCTCACGTAAACAGACACGCTCTATAAAATATTTTGCAAGGGGTTGAAGATCCTCCGGCCGATCTCTGAGAGCCGGTACATCAAGAGGTACCACGTTGAGCCGGTAATATAGATCCTGCCGGAAATTTCCTGTAGCCATCAGGTCCTGCAGGTTTCTGTTTGTTGCAGCAATAAGCCGAATATCAACCGCTACCGCCTCTGTACTTCCGACTCTGTAGATAATCCGTTCTTGCAGAACCCGCAGTAATGCCACCTGGGTTACCGGACTGAGTTCCGAAACCTCATCCAGAAAAAGAGTCCCACCGTGAGCAAACTCAAAATACCCCGTTTTACGTCTGTTCGCCCCGGTAAATGCATCCTTTTCATAACCGAAAAGTTCGGAACTCAGCAGTGAATCACTGAAGGTTGAGCAGTTTACAGGGACAAAGTGGTTATGCCGGCGGCGGCTCTGTTCATGAATGGCCCGTGCGATAAGCTCCTTTCCAGTCCCGCTTTCTCCAGAAATGAGTACGGTGGAATTACTCCTTGCCAGTGAGGCGATACGGCCATAAACAGATTCCATCTGAAATGAAGACCCGACCAGACGTCTTGAACCGGTTGTTCCTGCCGCGGACTTTGATTTTAGGATTGAATGAATCGTCATTTTCAGATCGCTGTGATTCACGGGTTTTGTAAGATAGTGAACAGCCCCTTCCTTCAACATTGATACGGCTTCTTCAACCGTTCCATAAGCGGTAACAAAAATAAAAGGTATGGCATATCCTCTGGATCTCAAGAGATGAAAAAGTTCAACACCATCGATATCATCCATCCTGATATCGGAAACAATTACATCAGGCTCATGGTGTATTGCTTTGGAAAGCCCTTCCCTCCCGTTCGTTGCACTGAAAACAGTCCATCCTTCCGATCGGAGAAGCTCAGACATAACCGTGCGGATATTCTCTTTGTCATCTATCAGAAGAATTGTTGCTTTCTCAGCCATATACCTTCATCCTCACAGTAACTGTTGTGCCCTTATTTTCTTCACTCTCAATTGAAATGGTCCCTCCCTGCCGTTCAACAACAGTCCTGCAGAACGAAAGTCCAAGTCCTGTTCCCTTTTCTTTACTTGTCATGTAAGGCTCAAAAACTCTGGCTAAAAGGTCTTCAGGAATGCCATGTCCCCGGTCTTCAACCTGTAACTCAACAATATCCTGTTTTTGAACTAAAGAAATTCTGATCCAACCGCCTTTTTCCGGTTGTGCCTCAATGGAATTCAACAGAAGGTTGACAAGAAGGCGGTTCAATTCTTCAGGGTTTCCGGAAACCGTACAGGGTTCCAGACTGGAAGACAGTCTGATATCCGAACTTGAGAACAGAGGTCTGAGAAGCCTCAAAACATGCTCCACGAGGGGAACTGCATCAATGGGAATCAGCGGCTGTTTCCCTGTTGTGGAGAATGCAAGGAATTCTGTCAGATAAGTATTGAGATTGGAGATTTCCTCTCTGATAATCCGAAGATAGAAGCGTTTATCATCTCCAACGGCACCCGAGAGTATCTCCACTGCTCCGTTCATAGCTTCCAGAGGATTTCTGATTTCATGTGCGAGGGATGATGCCATTTTACCGATAGTCTCAAGCTGAATATGCCGATTCAATCGTACCTGCATGGCATTGATTGCAGCAACAACTGTTTTTATCTCTACACCGGCACGAATCGGACTGGGAATATGGCCAATTTCAAATACAGTCGGAATCCTGTCCGCAGTTTCAGCCACGGTGCGCAGAGGAACAACAACCTGCTGCTCGAGGAACCAGGCAAAAAGTACTGCAAAAAAGATTTCAATCAGAAAAATACCGGCTGCCATCAAGGAGTTTTTTCTTACCTGACTCTGCATGCCTGCAAGGGAAAGCCGTATTTCAACCATACCGACCAGTTCTTCTTTCAGATATATCGGTGCTCTGGCTTTTACTGAATCCCTGTAGTTGAAAAGTTGAAAATCTTCAGCGATAGGCCCGGTGAGTATCCATCCTTCGTACTGCCTTCTTGTATCCGCAAGAACCCTGTAGTCATTACTGACAACCAGAGCATAGTTGAATTCTCCCTCAATCAGCATTGAATCAAGCTGTTCCTCAAGGCGTGTGATATACAGGGACAGGAGAGGTTCACGACTCATTTCCGCAAGAGCTTGTGAAAGAACGGTAGCCCTTGTATTTATTTCATCCCTGAGCAGACGGTATTCATGCGCAACCAGGTAGACAGCCTGAAAAACCATCAGCAGAAACAGAACTGTGATGAAGAGAAGTACCTTTGACTGTAGCGATAAGTGCGGAATAAAGTTACGGTTTATCATTTTGTTCCGGCAATATGAAATGGTAGACCCCGTTGAATGATAACAGTGCATCCTTTATTGCTGTAATAACATTTGAAGAATAGTCAGGTCTGACAACCACATACCAGAAAGCTACAGGTTCAGATTCAACAATAAGCCGAAGATCCACTGTTCCAACATCCTGCCCCGGTATGATTTCCGTAATTATTCCGGCATCAACGGCACCGTATCGTATAGCTTTGACAATACTTTCAGAAGTATCCAACAGGAAGACCTCCTCAAGCTTTATTTCCAGTATTGAAGCAATCATTTCCATCGGATATTCATTGGCTGCACAGTGTATATCGGGTGGTAGAATGGCGATCGTATGGCCGATCAGGTCTTCAACTTCCCTGATAACCGAATCCTTACGAACATATAAACGTGTTTTCACTCCAGACCCATCGGGGCCTGTTACTTCCAGCAGTGGCTGAGCGATATTTTCCTGTCTCATCTGCATCATGCGAAGGGGATCCACAACAGCAAAAACAGACTCTCCTGAACGGAAACCTTCTTTTATCGAACTGTGATCATGATTAAGCTGTAGCTTCATATCGTGCCCGGAACGCTCGGATATATCCTCAAGTATCATCAACCAGACTTCCCTGGTAGCCACCGCTTCATTCCCAGTAATGACTGCAAACGGCAAAGGCACGGCTGCTAACACTGGGCTGAGGAGAAGTATGAAGACAATTCCCACTACCATTCTCACATGATTACCGCCGTTACAAAGAAGATGTGAATAAGTAGTGTAGCACCAGTATCTCCCGGCGGAAACCGTTTAATCTTCGTGCACCCACCTCACGGTAATTATAGAACCTTCATAAACCAGTACAGGGCGGTTATTTTTCTGCTTCACTTCCTTGGGAACCATTCCCGGGCAGAAATGTGGTATCTCTCATTGATGTGCAAAATTAAATTTTCTTATTAGCTCATCTGACCTTTGGCGAGACCCAGTGAAACTCAAGGCCCCTGAGGCTTCCCCTCCCGGGCTGTTTTTCCAATCTCCCGGCTGTCCAGAGCTCTCCCCAGAAAATCCCTGACCGTCTCGGCCACTTCAAGTCCCACCCCGGCGGTCTTTGCAATCTCATCGGAACTCCGATCGTATATCCCCTCCAGGGATTTGTATGTAGTCAGCAGCTTTTTACTCTTGGACGGGCCGATACCTGGAACGCCTTCCAGGGTGGAGAGGTTCAGATCCGCCGCTCTCAACTTCTGATTATGGGTAGTGGCAAAGCGGTGGGTTTCATCCCGGACCTGCTGGAGAATACGCAAGCCCGGATCACCTTCAGGCAAACGAATCGGATCAGAGGCTCCAGGCATCCAGAGCTCTTCATCCCGCTTGGCCAGTCCCATAAGGGATATCTTCTTCCCGAGGTTCAGGGCATCCAGAACTTTACGGGCCGCCGAAACCTGACCCTTTCCACCGTCCACCAGTATCAGGTCCGGCAGGGGCTTTTCTTCATTCAGCAGTCTCTGATAACGCCGGGCCACCGCTTCGGCAATAGCCTTGTAATCGTCAATTTCTCCATGGGTACTCATAATCTTGTAATGCCGGTAACCCGCCCGGTCCGGGCGTCCGTCAGTAAAGGAAATCAAGGATGCC
>QNBK01000032.1 GCA_003644105.1 Spirochaetota bacterium
CCGTCCTGAAAAAGCTCCTGAGCGGGGTTCAGATGAACGTAGAGACCGTCGGCCTCGATGCTTTTTACCGCTTCAACCAGGGTTTTCGCCGGGTATTGGGAAAGCTGGGCCGCACCGATATTGGCCAGTACCGGCACATCCCCGGCGGTTTTTTTTAATTCAAAGTCCGAGCGGGTTTCCGGATGGGTGAGCATCACACGAATGGAGCCGGTTCCCACGGCAATACCGTGTTTACCCGCAGCCTCGGCCAGCAGACGGTTCAGTCTGTTTCCCTCGGGGGAGCCTCCGGTCATACAGGAAATTAAAAGAGGACTCTTCAGTTCATACCCGAGAAACGAAGTGCTCAGGGATATCCCGGCAATATCAGTTTCCGGCAATGCTCTGTGTGGTAGCTGTATGTCAGAAAGCCGTGTATTTCCTGAATCTACAGGCAGAGCTCTGTCCAGACATACATCGAGATGTTTTTGTTTTCGCTTAAGGAGCTTCGCCATCTGCTTTACCCCCGGCTGTAGATCCGCAGCCCGGTTTTACTGAAATCTTTCAGATAAAAACGGTTCTTGATCGGCCGGGTGGAGTTCAGAATCTCCTTCCATGCATCAAGATTCTCCGGTCTTTCCAGCCAGTTGCTGTATTCTTTAAAATCCACAGAACGGGAACTGCGGCTCCACTTTTCCAGATCCCAGCGGGAAATCACTTCCGGGGCCTTTTCGGCGATGGTTGCAGAATACACCATCATGGTATTACCCGAGCCGTA
Organism: Spirochaetota bacterium; assembly: GCA_003644105.1. Taxonomy (GTDB): domain Bacteria; phylum Spirochaetota; class Spirochaetia; order DSM-2461; family DSM-2461; genus UBA2779. The sequence continues at coordinate 755 of QNBK01000032.1, forward strand.
GGATGCGATCAGAATTGTTTTACCGATAATTTCCTTACCGATTTTTTTATACTCCTGCTGCAGCAGAGCCGCAAGGTAGGTATATAAAGATGCATTGTAAAGGTTCCCGAAGGTTTTACTTAAGTACATGGCCTCCAGAAATCCAGTACGATTCAAGTAATGCTCAATCTCATCTTCATCCTTACCACAGCTGTTTTTCAGAAGCTTTCTAAGGGCGGTTTCCGGCATCCGGGCAAAGGGAACATGAAGGGCGATGTAATCAATCTCATCAATCACCCGACAGCTGGAGGATCCCTTTCGCTCACAGAAGTCGGCAAATGCCTTTTCAAGAGCTTCCTGGTAGCAGTCCATGGAATATCGGCCTTTTACCTTTGCGGTAACCGAATCCAGCGGGCGGAAGAAGTCATCCACATCAGAGGCGAAAAGACCCTGAGTACTCAGATCCAGCTCAAGAAGCCGTGGATTCTTTTCCACCAGCAGAGAAACGGCCCCTGCACCCTGGGTTATCTCAGCGGTACTGGGAGCATCATACCTTGCGATATCACTGGAAATAGCCAGGGCTTTTTCCTCAGGTTTTCCGCTGAGGCTGAGCATGGACGCGGCGGAGAGCAGGGCTGCGGTACCACCGGCGCAGGCGTGCTTTACCTCATAAGTTGTCATTGAGGTTCCCAGTTCGTACCCGGCATCGTTAAGCATACCCTGAACGTAGGATGCCGCGGGTTTGGCATGATCCACCGCAGTTTCGGTTCCCAGTGAAATGTAACGTATCCGGCTTCGTTCTTCTTTTTTCAATCGGTCCATAATTTCCGCTGCCGAATTGGCCGCCATTGATGCGGTATCTTCCCAGGGTTCGGGGAAGCGGAAGGATAACTGTCCGGTATGTTCTATGGCCCGGTTCATACTTCTGACAAGTTGGGGATTCGATTTGCTCCGGGATTCCATCAGGGTTTGCATATCCATATTGGGGTCGGGAAGGTAAAGGGCTATATCACCGATACCGATTGCTGTATGACTCATTTTTGTGCTCCATCCTGATGATAAATCTTTTATCGAAACTAATCCATTTACTCAGGATATTCTGATGAATTGCCGGTATTTTGCCTGTTTTTATGCAAAAAAAAAGACCGCCCGGGGAGGGACGGTCTTATATTAAGGGGGCAGACGGTAATCCTGGGAGGGGTACACCTGGGTGGTGAGTTGAAAAACCGCCGTCAACCCTCACCCTTATTTTCGGCCTCAGGATAGAAAGCTTGATATGTTTTTTACTCTTGTGCTCTCTTTTACATCAGGGGTGTTTTATTGCATGCTTACCGGGGTTCTATGCTTGAACTACACAGGGGGACTTTTTTGAATATTCCTGAAAGACTTGAATCTCTGCGCCGGCTTATGGTTTCCTCCGGTGCCGATGCGTACATTATCAATGGATCAGATATCCATGGAAGTGAATATCCCTCCAGCAGGTGGCGGACAAGAGAGTGGATAAGCGGTTTTACCGGCAGTGCGGGTATTGTTGTTGTTACAAAAGTCAAGGCCGGCTTATGGACGGATTTCAGATATTGGATACAGGCACCTTCTGAGCTGTCAGGGAGTGGTATCGATCTGTTCCGGGAAGGGGAGGATGATGTCCCCGGCATCGGGCAGTGGCTTTCAGAAGTTCTGCCCGCCGGCTCCACGGTTGCTTATGACGGCCGCACAATATCCTCCAAAACAGCCTCAGAATGGGATGAGATTTTCAAGGATGCCGGAATTTCTGTTCTCAGCAGTCTGGATCTGATTGAAAATCTCTGGAAGGACAGACCGGAGGTTTCCAGATCTGCGGTAATTGAACTTAGTGAAGGCGAAACCGGCGAAACCCGGGTTCAAAGAGTGAAGCGGCTGAAAAAGGCTCTGGAAAAAGAACACGCCGACAGCTGGATCGGCATCGGACTGGATTCGTCAGCCTGGCTGTTAAATGTCAGGGGAGCAGATGTCCCCTGCAACCCTGTGGTTAACGGATTTCTCATATATTCTGAAAAAAGATTAACCTGGTATACCGATGAATGCCGGATTAATAAGTTACTGGGTAAAAGTCTTGAAAACGATGGAGTTTTTACCGCTGATTATGATGGTTTTTTTCCGGCTCTGGAAAAAATCCCGGAAGACGCAACGATTCTTATCGACCCTCAATCCATCACCCGGGGAGTTCTGGATCGTATACCCCGTGCCGTGAAATTAAAAACCGCCGCAGACCCGGTAATCCTGATGAAAGCCCGGAAAAATTCTGTTGAAGCCGAAAGAACTTCCCGGGCCATGGAGAAAGACGGTGTGGCCATGGTCCGCTTTCTGATGAAACTGGAGAAAGCTGTGGCCCGGGGAGAAAAGATAACTGAACTGGATGCTGCGGGTATGCTCCTGAGGGAACGCTCCTCACTGCCGGGCTTCATCGAAGAGAGTTTCTCGCCCATACCGGCCTTTGGTTCCCATGGCGCTATCTGCCATTATGAAGCCAGCAGGGAGGGGGCCTTCACCCTTGAGGCCGGCCCCAACCTTTTTCTCATTGATTCGGGAGGACAATGGGAAGAGGGTACCACCGATATCACCCGGACCGTCGCTCTGGGAACGCCTTCGGATATGCAGATGAAGGATTATACCCTTACTTTGAAAGGTCATATTGCCCTTTCCCGGGCTCGATTCCCCAAGGGCACCCGGGGGTATCAGCTGGACACTTTAGCCCGATCGGCCCTGTGGCAGGAGGGGGTTAATTTCGGGCATGGAACAGGCCATGGTGTGGGCTATCGCTTGAATGTCCATGAAGGACCCCATAAAATCAGCCCGGCCCCTATTGATGTTCCTCTGGAACCGGGGATGATCGTCTCAAACGAACCCGGAGTGTACAGAGAGGGCCGCTACGGCATCAGAATTGAAAACCTCTTAATCTGCCGGGAAGATATTTCAACTGAGTTTGGTGAGTTCCTGGCTTTTGATACCCTTACTCTGGCCCCGTACGATAAGAGACTCATCGATACAGGACTCTTGAATGATGGGGAAATAAACTGGGTTAATCAGTACCAGGCAGAGGTTCGCAGGCGATTGAAGCCCATGCTGGACAGTGCAGAGCTGGACTGGCTGGAGGCGGCAACAGCAGAATTACCCCCTACTGCTGTTTCCTGATGAAAAGACGTGACGCCTTATTGGCTCTTCTGGCCTGTCTGCTCTGGTCAACGGCTTTTGTCGGGATAAAAGCGGGGTTTGCCGCCGGGGCCCGGCCGTTCTTCTTTGCCGGTGTCCGATTTTTTGTCTCCGGCCTGCTGCTTGTTCCTGTTGCCTTTTTTGTTGAAGGCAGCGATAAGTTCATCACCGGGATAAAAAAGCATTGGGGCTTTATGGCCGCCATCGGTTTTCTTCAGACGGCCCTGCTTTATGGAGCATTCTACACCGGTGTAGGGATGATCCCCGCATCAATAGCCGCCATTATAATCGGAGCTCAGCCTCTGCTCACCTCCGCCGTTTCCCATCTTGTGCCTCCCGGGGAGCGCTTGAATCAACGACAGTGGTTCTCATTGATTCTTGGTATACTCGGCCTGGTGATACTCAGCCTCAGCCGTAACACAGCAGGGAATGCAAGTAGCGCCAAAACCGAGATTACCGGGATTGTAATACTGCTTCTTGCGTTGAGTTCGGGTACCATCAGTACCATCTGGGTATCCCGGAGTTCCAGGGTTGTTTCTCCGCTGGTACTCAGTTCCGGGCAGTTTCTTTTCGGTGGCGGGTTACTGCTTGTCGCATCTTTTCTGGTTGAAGGAAAGCCCTCGATTACAGACTCAACCACGTTCTACCTTGCCCTGGTCTGGCTGGTACTTGTTTCCTCAACTGCGGTAACAATCTGGTTTCAGCTTCTTCAGAAAAGCGGAGTGGGTGCCGGAGCTTTATCGGTCTGGAAATTCATCATCCCCATAACCGGTGCGTTGCTGGGATGGCTGCTGATGCCCGGGGATTCTCCGGATACAGGTTCGGTGGCGGGGATGTCTCTTATAGCCGTGTCGGTTCTGTTTTTTTTCCGATCGGAAAAGCCTCGGTCCTGATAGACTCACCCGGATTGTCCTTTTACTTCAGGTGCAGTCCGCATTCCCGTTTTGTGCCGTCCTCCCACCACCATCGGGCGGCCCTTTCATGTTCTCCCGGTCGGGAAGGCCGGGTACATGGTTCACAGCCAATGGACCGGTACCCCTCATCGTGAAGGGGGTTGTAGGGAACATCGTTTTTCCGGATGTAATCCCACACCTGTTGTGAGCTCCAGTCCAGTAGGGGGTTTATCTTTACAAGGGGTAATCCGTCTTTTTTTAAATGACCCTCATCCTGCTCACTGTACATCAGATTCCCTCTGGTGGAGGGGCTCTGATCCCGGCGGAGTCCTGTGGCCCAGGCTTCCCTGCCTTCAAGGGCCCGGCCCAGAGGTTCCACCTTGCGGATGCCGCAGCATTCTGTATGTCCATCCTGATAAAAACTGTTCATTCCCTTTTCCTTCAGGAATGGCTCAAGGAGTTCAGGTGAGGGGGTGAATATTTCCAGATTGATTCCGTAGTGATTTCTCACGGTATCCAGATATGCATATGTACTGCTGTGAAGTCTGCCGGTATCCAGGCAGAAAACGGAGAAAGGCAGACCGTTTTTTGAGGCCATATCTATCAGGACAACATCTTCAGCGCCGCTGAAGGCCAGGGTGAGATTTTCGGAAAAAGCGTTCTGGGCTTCAGAGAGAATCTCAATTGGCGATAGGCCGGCGAATTTATTATTGGCTTTTGATACATCAAAATTCACACTGTCGACGGATTTGGTATCTTGAGCTGCAGATTCTGATTCAAGTTCTTTTTTAATAAACTCAAACACCCGGGTGTACAGTCGTTCATCGCCGTTATCACCCCTGATGATGAAAAACGGTGCCAGTTTCACATTTTTTTCAGCGGCCAGTTTCATTCCTTCCGAGTTGATGTCTGTCTCATCGGCAATAACCACTCGATCAATCCGGTTCCAGAAACCACGTTTTTTGAGTATTTCTTCGGCCTGAGCGCATTTTCCGCAGGGAGAACCATCGAGAAGAATCTTTTTTATCATCAGAATGCTCATGGGGCACACGATACCCCGGAGCTTTGTCTCTGGTGAAGGGGCTGTCTTGCCTCCCTGTGTACCTCCGGGGTATCTTTTAGAGCGTTTTCAATACCCATGGAGAAAAAAGTGTACAAGCCAGTAGATCCCAAAGTCGAATTCCCGAAAATGGAGGAGGAAATCCTCAAATTCTGGAATGAAAATCACATATTTGAAAAATCCATCAAAAATCGTTCGGATGCGGATGAATACGTCTTCTATGACGGCCCTCCCTTTGCTACAGGCCTTCCCCATTTCGGCCATCTGGTACCCGGTACCATTAAAGATATCATTCCCCGCTATGTCACCATGAAGGGAAAGAGGGTGGAGCGCCGTTTCGGCTGGGACTGCCACGGCCTTCCTGTTGAATATGAGATGGAAAAGGAACTGGGTATTTCGGGTAAAACCCAAATTGAGAAGTTCGGTGTAGCCAGGTTCAACGAAGCCTGCCGCTCCATTGTTCTCAGGTATACAGACGAGTGGCGGAGGATTATGACTCGCTCCGGCCGCTGGGTGGATTTCGACCACGACTACAAAACCATGGATTCAGACTACATGGAATCTATCTGGTGGGTAATGAAATCCCTCTGGGACAAGGGACTTGTTTATAAAGGGCACTACATCCTCCCCACCTGCCCCCGCTGTTCCACACCTTTATCGAATCACGAGCTCAATCTTGGTGGTTACAAGGATGTTCACGATCCGGCGATTACCGTTCGTTTTAAAAGTAAATCCGAGGAGAACACCTGGTTTCTGGCCTGGACCACCACACCCTGGACTCTTATCAGCAATCTTGCTCTTTCAGTGGGACCGGATATCGACTATGTGAAGATTTCTGATAAGTCAGACGGCAGCTTCTACATTCTCGCCGAGGCCCGCCTGGGTGATTATTTCAAAAGTGAAGATGACTACAGTGTCGAGTGGACGAAGAATGGTTCCGAACTCAGCGGCCTGGAGTATGAGCCGATATTTCCCTATTTTGCCGATCACTCGGAAAAAGGCGCCTTCAGGGTATTTGAAGGATCTCATGTTTCAACCGAAGACGGTACGGGTATCGTTCATACCGCCCCGGGTTTCGGTGAAGAAGATTATGCGGTGATGAAAGGTTCAGGGGTACCGGTGGTTTGCCCGGTGGATGATGAGGGTCAATTTACAAAAGAGGTTCCCGACTACGCCGGACGTTTTGTAAAGGACTGTGATAAGGACATCATTAAACTTCTCAAAGAGAATGGAACACTGATTAAGAGGGATCAGATTCTTCACTCCTACCCCCATTGCTGGCGCTGTGACAGTCCATTGATTTACAAGGCCGTGGGTTCCTGGTTTGTTGATATACAGAAAATCAAGGATGTAATGGTTTCATCCAACAATCAGATTCACTGGATGCCGGATCACATCAAGAAAGGCCGTTTCGGTAAATGGCTGGATAATGCCCGGGACTGGGCCATCAGCCGGAACCGCTACTGGGGAAACCCCCTGCCTATCTGGGAATGCGACAGCTGCAGTGAAAGGGAATGCATGGGGAGCCGGGAAGAACTTTATGAAAAAATCGGAGAGGAGGCTGCATCAGCGCATAAAGCTGCTGGAGGCGATCTTCACAAACATCATATTGACGATCTGAACTGGAAATGTGATTGCGGGGGAACCATGAAGAGAATCCCCGAGGTGCTGGACTGCTGGTTTGAATCCGGCGCCATGCCCTACGCTCAGGTTCACTATCCTTTTGAAAACAAAGAGTGGTTTGAGGAGCATTTTCCGGCGGACTTCATATCCGAAGGTCTGGATCAGACCAGGGGCTGGTTCTACACTCTCACCATACTCGCTGCGGCTCTCTTTGATTCTCCGGCCTTCCGCCACGTTGTAGTAAATGGACTTGTTCTTGCCGAAGACGGGAAGAAAATGTCCAAGAGTCTGAGAAACTACACCGACCCCGGGGATGTAATAGATCAGTTTGGAGCCGATGCTCTTCGGTTGTTTCTGATGGATTCTGCCGTTGTAAAAGCGGAAAGTCTCCGTTACTCCAACGGTGGAGTACGGGATGTGTTGAAAGGTGTTCTAATTCCCCTTTGGAATGCCTACAGCTTTTATGTCACCTATGCCAATATTGACAATATGCACCCCGAGGACATCCCTGATAATCCAGGGAACCCTCTGGACCGCTGGATTCTTTCTGAAACCGGAAACCTTGTCCGTCTGACAGGTGAATGTCTTGATGCCTATGATATTCAGAAGGCCATTGAACCGATACTGAATTTTATTGATGCCCTGAACAACTGGTATATCAGGCGTTCCCGGCGAAGGTTCTGGAAGAGTACCAGGGATGGTTCGGGAGATTCGGATAAAATAGAGGCCTATGCCACTTTGAGAGGGGCTCTTGTAACCCTGGTCAAAGTAACGGCCCCCTTTATGCCCTTTATCAGTGATGAAATCTATCAGAACCTGAAAAATGACAGCGATCCGGAGTCTGTTCATCTCTGTGACTGGCCCGATGCTTCGGCTTTTCTCAAAGATGAGGCTCTTGAGTTGAAAATGGATGTTACCCGGAGAACCGTCAGTCTGGGACGGGCTTTGCGTAACGCCCATGAACTGAAAATCCGTCAACCACTGAAAAGCCTTCATGTGGTAACTCGAAACAAGGATGAAAAGGCCGTTCTTATTGAGATGACCGATCTGCTGGCTGAAGAGCTGAATGTTAAAGAGGTTCTCTTCCGGGAGAACGAAGAAGATCTGGTTGAGTATTCAGCCAAAGCCAACTTCAAGGTACTCGGCCGGAAAATGGGTAAAGACATGAAGGCGGCTGCAGCACGTATTGAAAAGCTCAGTCCTTCTGAAATTCAAAGCCTGATGGCCGGCGCGGTTCTTTCGGTTGATTTTGACGGGAGTCAGAGCAAAGTACTGGAACTCACCTCCGATTCAGTAGATGTCCGGAGAAGTGAAAAAGCCGGATTGAAAGTGTTGAATGAAGGTTTTCTAACCGTTGCCCTGGATCCGGAAATCACTCCGGAACTGCTTTCCGAAGGCCTGGTGAGAGATCTCATCAGAGGTATACAGAGTTTGCGGAAGGACCGCGGCTTTAAGGTAACCGATCGGATTAATGTAAAGGCTGAGGGGCCCGAAGACGTTCGTCTGGCGGCATCGTCTTTTATGGATTATCTGTGCGGTGAAACTTTAACTGAGTCTTTTAACTGGACTGACTTTGCAGATAATGAGGATGCTGCGGAAATTACCGTCGGTGATTTCACCGTACGCATCATCATCGTGAAGAAATAGCAGGATCTGGGGGTATGAAGTTAACAAAGCTGCTTCGAATATTAATCCCGGTTCTTGCTGTACTGGTATCCTCCTGCCGGACCATACCTTCAGGTCCATATCCGGATATTGTTAACTGGCTGCCCGAAGATTCGGATATTATCATCCGGATGGGAGTGCCGGGAAATAACGATCTGGTTGATTTTTTGCTTACTCAGGTTGGCCTGAATCCCGAGGATTTTGAAACAGTAAAAGACCGAACGGCTTTGTTGGCCCTGGGTATTGAGCTGAGTGATGATGGAACCATCAGTCCTGTTACAAATCTCCCCATTCATCTGGCATCCATCGGTATCTGGCCTAAAAACTTTCTCGGTGCCGGTCTGGGTAAGGAATGGAAGCGTTCAGGGCTCAGCCGTTATCGCTGGAACGGACCTGATAATCTGGAACTGATGGCTATCTCCAATGAAGAAATAATTCTTTCCCGGGGGCAAATAAACCAGATGTTGGAGAGGCTGAAAAATGGTACTCGGAATGCAAGAATAAGACGGGCTATAGATCTGCGTAACGAAGCGGCACTGGCTATCTGGATAACAAGTCCCGGACTGATACTGGACTCCATACCTATGCTTCCCGCAGAAAATCCCGACGGAACACCTTTAATCGATATTATCGGCCTGGCCCTTCGGCGACGCGATGATGGAAATTTCAGTCTGTATTTTAATATTTATCCCACCGACGACCGGCTCTCCGGTTCTCTGGCTCTGGCTTTGAGGCTGGGCTTTTCCTCCCGGTTCGGACTCTCGACGGATCCCGATGAGCGGGCACTCCTTTCCCAGCTCAGTGTTGAAATCAGCACAGGAGAAGTGAAGGTGCTGCTGCCCTCGGTGAGTATGGAAATGCTGGGTAGCTTTCTGGAGAATCTGAAACTCTTTCCCGAGGATGAACAATGATAGCGGTAGTCGATTATGAAGCGGGTAACTTAAAGAGTGTTGAGACAGCTTTGTACTATCTTAATGCAGATTTCACCATCAGTTCAGACCCGGAAATAATCGTAAAATCCGACAAGGTGATATTTCCCGGGGTTGGTGAGGCAAAGCATGCCATGGGAGTTCTCCGCTCCCGGGGGCTTGATGAGGCAATTATCACATTTGCATCCACCGGGAAGTCGCTTTTCGGCATCTGCCTTGGCTGTCAGATTCTCCAGGATTATTCTGAGGAACGGGATACGCAGCTCCTGGGTTTAATCCCCGGAGATGTTAAGCTCTTTCCTTCTGATATGGGCTTGAAGGTTCCCCAGATCGGTTGGAATACTGTCAGTCATGATTCATCGCTTCTTTTTGAGGGTATTCCGCAGGAGAGCTCCTTTTATTTTGTTCATTCCTACTATCTTTCAACTGAGCTTTCCGGGGGGAGTGATTCACCCTGGATTGCCGGGCGTTCGGATTATGGCATCACTTTTGCCTCTGCAGTACACCGGGATAATATCTGGGCTACCCAGTTCCATCCTGAGAAAAGCGGTCCCAAAGGTTTAAAACTTCTTGATAACTTCATCCGGAGGATCGATTGATGTTTCAGAAACGTATTGTTGTCTGTCTGGATGTCCGGGATGGAAAAACTACCAAGGGTATCAGGTTCCAGGGGAATGTTGATATCGGCGATCCGGTGCAGATGGCCCAGGAGTACTACCTGCAGGGTGTGGATGAGCTGGTTTTTTACGATATCACTGCTTCCGCCGAACGTCGGGGCATCATGATAGACGTTGTCCGGCGGGTGGCTGAAAAAATATTCATTCCCTTCTGTGTCGGCGGGGGAATCGCCACTGTTGATGACATGAGCGCCGTTATTATGGCCGGAGCGGAAAAGGTGAGTATCAATTCTGCTGCAGTCCGTAATCCCTCCATAATAACCGGCGGCGCCAGGCGCTACGGCTCACAATGTATTGTCCTGGGTATGGATGCTGAAGCGGATTCTTCCATGCCTTCAGGTTATGGGATTGTGATTGACGGCGGGCGGGTTAAAACAGGGAAAGACATGCTTGAGTGGGCAAAAGAGGCCGAAAGTCTCGGTGCCGGTGAAATTGTTTTGAATTCAATTGACGCCGACGGTACCCGGGATGGATATGAGATTACTGCAACCCGCCTTGTAAGCGAATCTGTCGGTATACCCGTTGTAGCTTCCGGCGGTGCCGGTAATCCCGGACATCTGGTGGAAGTTCTTACCCGGGGGAAAGCCGATGCCGCATTGGTGGCCAGCATGGTTCACTACGGTGATTTTTCAGTAGGGGATATCAAAAAAGAACTTTCTGAATCAAACGTTCCTGTTCGATTGGACTGACGGAACCCCTTCAGTTATTTTCGCTTTTTCATTTTTTCTGCATTTTATATCCGTTGCTTTTGCAAGTCTGTAGCAGAGAGTATCCAGTCCAGTTTCGGTGTCAAATCCCGATATTGTCATTTCTTCGAGGCCGTCCGGGGCATACAGCTTGAGACAGGGAAGATAGTCAGTCTCAGGGTTCAGAAAACGCCGGGCATGAATATTATCCCCGGTTGCCACGATGTGTTCGTCTGTCCAATGGCTCAGTTCCCGTCCAAGTATCTTCATATCATCATTCCCGATGAATACCAGACGAACGGCCAGACCGGCGGGTCCATGATCTTCAGCCAATTGAACCAGCTCTCTTTTCATCAGGTTACTGGGCCCGGATTTCAGAGTTAAAACCGCCAGCAGTCTCCAGCGGTCTTCAATACCGGAGAACAACCTCGACAAGCGTTCCTGAACACTCAAATTGTCCGGGGGCAGGGGAAGAGAGTTTGATTCCGGTTTATCTCGCAATACCATGGTTGCTTATTGTAAAAATAAACGCCTGATAAATCAACGATAATTTTTTTTCAAAGGGAAAATTACAGCAGAGGAAATCGGAATTCATAAATTGCACTTGCTCATAATGCTCAACATTGAGTATATTTCCAATGTTATGCCAACTTATGATTATGAATGCCGTTCCTGCGGTTATCGATTTGAAACATTTCAGAGTATGTCGGATGATTCCCTTTCAACCTGCCCCGATTGCGGAAAAGAACAGCTGCGTCGTCTTATCAGCGGCGGAACCGGTGTTATTTTCAAAGGATCCGGTTTTTATGTGAACGACTCCAGGAAATCATCGTCTACAACGATGACTTCATCATCGGAAACTGAATCCAAAAAAGCTGAAACCGATATCCCTGCTTTCGGTAAAACCGAAACAAATAAAACAGATTCAGGGAAATCAGAATCGAAAAAAACGGATTCTTCCAAATCCGGCAGTTCAGAGAGTAAAAGCAAGGCTTCCGCTTAATCGGAGAGTTCAATTCAGTCTTTTACAGCCTTTCCCAGCTCATCGAATTTGTAAATCACCGCTTCCTCTGCGGCTTTCTCAATCAGATTATCCAGTCCTTCAATACCCTCATACACCAGACGCTCGGCCATCACATCCGGCCGGGTAACCGGTTTTTCCGGACTGAAGAGGGTACAGCAGTCTTCAAATGGCTCAATCGCAGTTTCAAAAGTACCTATTTTCCGAGCCAGAACTACAATTTCTTCTTTATCCATTCCGATCAGAGGTCTGAATACAGGCATGGGAACCGAACCGTTGGTAAATGCCAGACTTTCCAGAGTCTGGCTGGCCACCTGTCCCAGAGACTCCCCGGTTACAAGAGCTGCACTTCGCCGTTGTTTGGCAATTTGTTCGGCTATCTGCATCATGCAGGAACGGGTATGAAGGGTTGTCGTTGAGGGATGGACCGATTGATTAATCTTAATTTGACATTCGGTGAATGGAACCGAATACAGGGTGAGCCCCTGACACCAGGGAGCTATGAGTGCAGCCAGACGAACAACTTTATCATGGGCTTCGGGAGAGGTGTAGGGCGGGGTGTGAAAATGAACCGCGGTGAGTTTCAAACCGCGCTTTGACATCAGATAACCGGCAACCGGCGAGTCGATGCCTCCTGAGAGTAACAGTACCCCCCTCCCGGCGGTTCCAACAGGCAGTCCTCCTGTCCCCTTTTTCTGCATCTGATACACATATCCGGCTTCCCGGAGTTCTACTTTGATAATAAAATCAGGATTCCGTACATCTACAGTAAGTTCCGGCAGAGCTTCCAGCAGCAGTCCTCCCAGCTCCCGGGCATAACCGTAGCTGTCCAGAGGCAGACTTTTATCCGTCCGGCGTACTTCGAATTTAAATCTTCCGCCGATACCTGCAGAAAGGCATTCAGATGCAATGGAAATGGAAATTTCCGCCAGATCCTCCAGGGTTTTCTTTACCTTGTAAGCCCGGCTGAATCCAACTATCCCCGGAGTGGATTCCAGTATTCTGATAACCTCATCTTCAGGAATACCGGTTTCCAGATAGTAACGGCCCCTGCGGCTGCTCACCTTTGCCGTTAACCCCGTTTCTTTGGTATAGCGCTGAACCTTTTTATGAATATTTTCCTTGAGCATGCGCTCGAAATAAGCCCGGTTCCCTTTCTTAAGTGATATTTCACCGATTTTTATCAGCCACAAATCGTTCATGGGCGGATGATATCGAAAAAAAATCATTCAGTCAGTACCGGACTCAAGCAGTCTGGAAGAAAAGTGCGTTATTAAGGGTGGAGGGTTAGATGTTTTCCAACAAAACAATGCCTGTTTTTTTTCTGGCTGCCGCATTTCTTTCAGCCTGCAGCTGTTCCATGCCCCATGATTCAAAGATGTGGACGGTGATGAGCTGGAATGTGCAGAATCTTTTTGACGGTATCGATGATGGTACCGAATATCCTGAGTTCGATCCGGGTTCGGATGATTGGAACGAAAGACTCTATCAGAGGCGGTTGGAGAGAACTGCGGAGGTGATTACCGGTACAGATTTCGGTGCTGCCGATCTGGTGATACTGCAGGAACTGGAAAAGCCTGAGATTCTGGATGACCTTGCCACCGGCCCATTAGCCGGCAGTGGGTTTCGCTGGCGGTTGTCGGTTCCCGGTTACAGTATAATCCGCTGCGGCATACTCAGCCGTTATCCCTTAAGGGATGTTCAGGTGGTTGACTGTGGAAGCTACGGCATCAGGCCCTTAAGACCGGCCCTGGCCTTTACAGTCGATACTCCCGGGGGGCCGGTACGGGTAGTTGCCGGGCATTGGAAATCTCCTAGAAACGGAAGGGCTGCCACCGAGAGTGCCCGATGCCGGGAAGCTGCTGCCATCAGAGTTCTGGTTGAACCTCTACTGTTGGAAAATTCTGATGCCGATGTACTTATAATCGGTGATTTGAACACTTCAGGGGACGGGCTGGTCCGCCCGGCGGCACTGGCCCCCTGGTATCCTGATATTGATGAGATAAAAGATGAAGCTGAACTCTATCGTACAGATCTGCCTGAAGGGGCGGGAATTCAAAATGGTTTACCGGTGTTCTTCGATCCCGAACCCGATCCTGCCAGGGGCTCAATGGGAAGCTATTGGTACAAAGATGACTGGGACCGGCCGGACCGGGCCCTTCTCAGCCGGGGGCTGATTGATGCACCCGGCCTTGTATTTAAATCCTGCCGTACTGTCCCCGATATCGCCGGTGATGATGTGGGCCGGCCGGTCCGCTGGGTGAGTGACTGGGAGGAGGGTTACAGCGATCATCTGCCACTGCTGCTGGAATTCGATGTTTCCAGTGATGATGAGTGAAAAAAAGCCGCCCTGTTGATGGTGAAATATCAGAAACCGACGTTTCCAAATACACCCCAGGAGAATTTATGAAGGCTTCCGTCGGAAACGGCGATTCCGTCTCCACCCTGGAAATCCCCGTAGCCGTAGGTGATGTAAGGCATCACCTGGAGGCTGCTGGTGGTATCCCCGTACTTCGGCAGAAAGGTGGGGGCCAGGGTGATTCTGTTGCCCATTTTGCCGGTGTCCATGGCCACTTCCAGATCGTATTCCAGCTGTATGCCGAATATCGGAGCCACCCGGAAGAGGGGACGGAAACCGAAGGAGAGGAAATTTTTATCAAGTTCCCAGCTGCGGTGCTCGTAGTGGAGAGTAGACCTCCAGCTGATGGTATCGGTAACAAGGGCGAAACCCTGGAAACCGGTGAACACCGAGTAATCCGAAACACCATAGGCGGAGAGGTTGGTATCCGTATTCTGATTGGCCCCGGAACCGAATCCGCCGCTGATGTATAACTCGGTTTCACCTTCAAGGCCGAAGAATGTGTGCAGGTAGTATTTTGCGGTGAGAAAACCACCGTAACCGCTGTCGAAAGGATGATCTGGTAGATCTACGGTTCCATCTCCATCATCATCCCAATCAGCGGTTCCCCCGCTCTGTAGTGAGGGGGCCACGAAGAAGGTGAAACTGCCGGGTCCTGCCTCGACTCCCCGGAATACAAAGGCCCAGGTGTTTTTTCCCGGGTAGGTGAAGTCAGTCCCTGAAATCGGTGCATTGGGATCGTAGCTGAAGAGCCAGTTGAAATCCATGGTGGCAGTTCCGATTTCG